>JBFZCA010000116.1:0-9320 GCA_041308205.1 Planctomycetota bacterium
TACACGGACGCGGGTCTCGCCAACGGCGCGACCTACTGGTACGCCGTCACCGCGTTCGATGCGAACGACAACGAGAGCGCGTACTCGGCGCCGGCCTCGGCGACGCCCGCCGACACGACGCCGCCCGCCGCGCCGAGCGATCTCGCCGCGACGGCCGGCGATGGTTCTGTGCAGTTGACCTGGGCTCCCAACGGCGAGGCCGACCTGGCGGGCTACGACGTGTACCGCGGGACGGCGGCGGGATCGCATCCCGACAAGCTGAACGGCGCCCTGATTGCGGGGACGTCGTTCACGGACGCGAGCGTCGCCAACGGCACGACCTACTACTACGTCGTCCGCGCGGTCGACACCGCGGCGAACTCGAGCGGCGACTCGAACGAGGCGAGTGCGACCCCGGCCGACGCCACGGCACCGCCCGCGCCCGCGAATCTGACGGCCGAGGCGGGCGCCGGCCAGGCGGCGCTCGACTGGGATGACAGCACGGCTCCGGACATCGCCGGCTACAACGTCTACCGGTCGACGACATCGGGAAGCGGCTATGCGCTCGTTGCGGGCGGCCTGACCGCAAGCGCCCGCGTCGACACCGGTCTCACGAACGGCGTCGCGTACTACTACGTCGTGACGGCGATCGATACGAGCAACAACGAATCCGGCTGGTCGAACGAGGCCTCGGCGACGCCCGCCGACACGGCCTTCGACGCCTACGCGAGCGCCGATCCCGCGGTGACGTACGGCGCGCTCGGCGGCAACGGCTGGCAGGGCACGACCGCGGCGGGCGACGGGCTCGTCCAGACGGTCATGGAAGCGCCGAACGGCATCGCGGGGCAGGTCAGCCTGCTCGTCGAGTACACGCTGGCGACGACCGCGGCGCCGGCGGACATCACGGCCATGGAGCTCAACGCGGCAGTCGCGTGGACGAACTACGATGCCGCCGATTTCCTGAAGATCTCGGTCCTGAACGTGACGAGCGGCCTGTGGGAGGACATCACGGCCGACATCGCGGCCGATGGGCTCTTCGCGCCGGCCGCGCCGCAGAGCTACGTCGGCGCCGGGGGCGCGATCCGCGTCAGGTTCGCGGACACGGCGGCGGTCAAGAAGGAGATCAAGGACATCCTGACGGTGGATCTCCTGTACGCGCACATCGCCGCCGGGCCCGTCAATCAGCCGCCCGCGGCGAATCCCGATGTCTACACGACGCAGGAGGACGCGGCGCTCGAAGTCGCCGCGCCCGGCGTCCTCTGGAACGACACCGATCCGGAGGAAAGTCCGCTTACGGCCGTGCTCGCGAGCGGGCCGGCGAGCGGCGCCGTGAGCCTGAACCCCGACGGATCGTTCACGTACACCCCGGCGGCGAACTTCTCCGGCACGGATTCCTTCACGTACAGGGCCGGCGACGGGTCGGCGCAGAGCGCCCCGGCGACGGTGACCATCGAGGTCGGCGCGATCAACGACGCGCCGGTCGCGGCGGTCGATGCCTACACGACGGCGAAGAACACGCCGCTCGCCGTGCCGGCGCCCGGCGTCCTCGGGAACGACACGGATGCCGATGGCGATGCGCTCGCGGCGGTGCTCTCGGGCACGGGGCCCGCCTACGGCGTCCTGGCGTTGAACGCCAATGGTTCCTTCACGTACACCCCGGCCGACGGTTTCATCGGCGAGGACTCCTTCGCGTACGTCGCCGGCGACGGCTCGGCGCAGAGCGCGCCGGCGACGGTGACGATCACCGTCACGCCCGTGAACACGCCGCCCGTCGCGTCCGGCGACGGCTACGCGACCGCCGAGGACACGCCGCTCGTCGTCGCGGCGCTCGACGGCGTCCTTGCGAACGACAGCGACGGGGACCTCGATCCGCTCGCGGCGGTGCTCGTGAGCGGGCCGAGCCACGGCGCGCTCGTTCTGAACGGCGACGGCTCGTTCACGTACGAGCCGGCAGCCGACTGGAACGGCGAGGACTCGTTCGCGTACAAGGCCAACGATGGGTACGCGGACAGCAACGTGGCGACGGTCGCGATCACGGTGAATGCCGTCAACGACGCGCCGGTTGCGGCGGACGACGCCTATGCGACGGCGCAGAACACGCAGATTGCGGTTGCGGCGCCCGGCGTTCTCGGCAACGACGGCGATGTGGATGGCGATCCGCTCGCCGCGGCGCTCGTGAGCGGGCCGAGCAACGGCACGCTCGTCCTGAACGCCGACGGATCGTTCACGTACGATCCCGCCGCCGACTGGACCGGCGTCGACCAGTTCACGTACATGGCCGGCGACGGGGCGGCGGCGAGCGGGGTCGCCACGGTGACGATCAACGTGACCTCATCCTCGATGACGGTCAGCGTGGCCGCCATCGCGACCGGCCTCGTGCCGGCCGGGCAGAACACGAAGGGCGAGGTGCGGGTGACGCTCGCGCCCGCGATCGCCGGCGCGACGGTGACGGGCGACTGGACGTTCAACGGCGCGCTGCTCGTGGCGGGCACCGTCGGCACCACGGACGCAAGCGGCATCGCCGTCATCCAGTCCGTGCCGATCAAGGCGAAGAGCGGCGACGTGTTCGTGTTCACGGTGACGAATGTCGAGGCGGCCGGCTACGTCTACGACCCGGCCGCGAACGCCGTCAGCTCCGCCTCCATCGTGATGCCGTAGCGCGGCGCGGCCGGACCGGGCGGGGAGACCTTCGCGGCCTTCCCGCCCGGCCTGTCGCCTACTTCAGGGGCGTGAGCACGATCGCATCCAGGCCCGCGTAATATCCGCGCGATGCGGGGTTGCGGCCCGCCGCCTCGAGGCGCAGGATGGACGGCTCGGCCCGAAGCTCGACCTCCCCGCACGGCACGGTCTTTATGCTCGCCTTGGGCGAGAACGCGTCGATCGCCGGCGCAATCTCCCTGCCGTCAAGGCCGAGCGCGAGAATTCCGTAGTCCCACGACGTGACCACGCGCACATCGAGCCTGTAGCGGCCCGGCGGGCGCGGCGGGAGCTTGAGGTCCACCCGATCGCCCTTCTCGCGCAGGCGCACGAAGAGGAGCTTCCCGGCCGAGAGCGGCGGCACGGCGTTCACGTTGAGCGCCTGGACGATCGGCGCGACGCCCGCGTTCGCCGCCGCGACATCGAGCGCCTCGCCCTCGCACGCGCCCGGCATCGCGTAGGGGCTCGGCCAGTTGCCGATCCAGCCGCCCGGGGCGCGCGAGTTGCCGTGGACCGAGTACACGTCGAACGCCGCGGGAAGGAAGCGGCCCGGCGCCTCGAACCGGTAGCGCTGGCCCCACGGGTCGCGCGCGACGGCGCCGAGATCCTCGATCGCGCGCGGGTACGCGCCCGTCGCGCGGCGATGCTCCTCGATGCGCGTTGCGAGCGCGGCGACCGCCGCCCGCGCCTCCTTGATCCTGGCGGCGAACAACGCCTCCTCCTCGGCCAGGTACCGCGCCATCCACCCGTGCAGGTCGTCCCACGGGAACCGCCTGAACGAGATGCCGTCCAGGTCGCACGTCGCGGCGCCGGCGCTCTCGAAGCGGACGGCGTAGTCGCCCGGCGCGAGCGCGTGAATTCCGACTTTCTTCTCCCACCACGTGCCGTACAAGAAGCTCTCCGGGTAGTTCTCCCTGCGCGTCACGAAGATGTCCTGGAAATCCATGGCCGTGTCGAGCGCGATCTCGCCCGCGGGGCCGCGCAGGCCGACCTTCCACACGCCGCCCGCCTGCGTCAGGACCTGGTAGACGGAGATCGAGTACTTGCCCGGCTCCTCGATGCGGAACGGGATCTCGAGCCATCCCGCCGGCCGGTCGCTCTCGACGTGGAGGGCGCGCTTCTGGTTGGCGACACGGTTCGACCTCGTCGCGGCCTTGACGCCGGGCGACGTGCGCAGGCGCTCGTCCTCGCCGGCCGCCTCGACGAAGACCTCCTTGTTGATCCGCGCCGCGGCCGGCGGGAAGGGCTCGGACGGGACGGCGATGTCCTTCTGGTACCAGAAGGCCACCGAGGAGCAGAAGTCCGGCCGGTACTTGAAATCGTGGGTCGTCTTCGCTCCCGTCGCGGGATCGACGACCAGGGCGTAGCTCCGGCGCTCGATGTCGACCCGCAGCGTCTTCGTGAAGGTGACGGGCGCCTGGGTATGCCAGCGGTAGGCCGTGAAGCGGCAGTCCTCGGCGTTCGGCTCCTTGATCGTCACGCCGGTGTTGGCGTTGGAGAAGAGGCGCAGGTTCCAGGCGTCGTTGAAGTAGTCCTCGGTCCCCGTGCCCACGATCGACGGCTCCTCCTCGCCGTCGATGTAGAAGCGGTCGTCGGATTCCCCGAACCAGCTCCCGAAGCTCGACTGGAGCGAGAACACCGTGCCCACGTAGTGCCCGGCGCCCTTGCCGTCGAAGATGATGTACGGCGAGAAGGGCTTGGCGGGGAACTCCTGGCGGTAGCGCGCGTGGAAGTAGCACATGTCGGGCGGCGCGGCGGGGAGCTCCATCCAGTCGAACTGCCAGTAGACGCAGAGGTCGTATTCTCCCTCGTTCGCGACCTCGATGCGCGCGCCCGTCCGGAACGGCATGCGCCAGTAGCAATTGAGCGCGCGGCCGTACGACGTCACCTGGACGGGCAGCGAGTTGAGCTCCGCCCGCATGCCGTTTCCCGCCGCGAAGAAGTCGCCGATCGGCGTCTCGACCGACGGGACGGACGCGCCGTCCCAGTACATGCGCAGGACGAGCGTGCGGTTGAACCGCCGGTCGCGGCCCGCCAGCGTGAACCACATGTGGCGGATCTCGCCGGGGCCTTTCAGCTCGCACAGGACCTGCGTCTGGCCGGGTCCGACGTGGTAGGCGTCGATGTTGGACTCCGGGTCGAAGACCCCGCTCGATGCCCGGCGCGCAATGCCGGGCACGGCGCGGGCGATGTCCTCGAGGACGTCGGCGTGAAGGCACGACGCCGCCAGGGCGACGCAGAAACCGATCGTCGATGCGTGCATGGGAAACCTCCTTTGCGTTCGTTCCATCCTACGCGCAAGACGCCGCGCGCGAAAGGCAGCGGCGCGCCCGCGCGTCAGCGTGCGAGCGCCGACTCGCCCTGGAGCGCGAGGTCGACGACGAGCGAGGCGAGCATCTCCTTGGTGAGGTACTCGAAGTGCCACATGCCGCCGCCGCGGGACAGGAGCTGGTAGGAGCCGCCGCGGTTCCCGATGGCCTCGGGGCTGTTGAGGACGATGTAGTCGAGGTTCTTGCGCACGAGCTTCTGCGCGGCATTGGAGAGGCCGCCGGCATCCTCGAGGGCGAAGCCGATGTGCAGGCGCGCGCCCTTCTGCGCGCCCGCGCGTTCGAGAATGTCGGGCGTCGGAACCCACTGGACCTCGAGCCCGTCGAGCTTGGCGAGCTTGCGGGGCGCGCGATGCGCGGGCTGCCAGTCGCACACCGCGGCGGCGCCGATGAGCACGTCGGACGCGGGGAGATGGGCGAGCACGGCGGCGCACATCTCGGCGGCGCTGACGACGTTGATGACCTCCACCCCCGCGGGAGGCGCGGCCGACGCCGTGCCCGCGATGACCACGACGTCCCCGCCGCGGCGGGCGGCTTCCACGGCGATGCGGAACCCGGTCGCCCCCGTCGACCCGTTGCTCAGAAACCTGACCGAGTCGAGATACTCGCGCGTGGGGCCGGTCGTGATGAGGAACCGCATGGGGCGCTCACCTGCCGGCAAGCGCGCGGATCGCCTCGAGGATGTCGGCCACGGGCGCGAGGCGCCCGAGGCCGGACTCGCCGCACGCGAGCCGGCCCTCGACCGGTCCGACGAAGCGGCAGCCGCGCCGCGCGAGGGTCTTGATGTTCTCCTGGACGGGCGCGCTCTCGTACATGCGGCTGTTCATGCCGGGCGCGATGAGGATCGGCCCGCGGAAGGCGAGCGCGGCGAGCGTCAGGAAGTTGTCGGCGAGGCCGTGGGCGAGCTTGGCGATCGTCTGGGCGCTCGCCGGCGCGATGACGAGCAGGGCCGCATCGCGCGTGACCGTCGTGTGATCCATGTCGCCGAGCGGCTGCGGCGGGTCGACGTAGGTGAGGACGGGCTGGCGCGTGACCGACGAGAACGACAGCGGCTGGACGAACGCGCGCGCCGCCTCGGTCATGATCGTCAGCACGCGCCAGTCGTCCTGCGCGAGCGCGGATGCGAGTTCGACGGCCCGGAAGGCGGCCACCGATCCGGTGACCCCGAGGAGCAGCGTGCGGCCGGCCTCGGCCACGGGATTACTCCTCGCTTCCTTCGACGTCGCCGACGTCCACGTCGTCATCGTCGCCGAGCGACGGCTGAAGGATGGTTGTGAGCTCCTTCAGGCGCGCTTCCTTGATCTTCTTGAGCTCCTCGCCGAAGATGTCGACTTCCGGCACGCCGGACTTCTGTATCGACTCGGCTTCCTCCTCGATGGTCGTCTCGAGCTCGGTCTTGGGCACGAGCGCGATCTTGTCCGCGAGAATCTCCCTGACGATCAGCTTGACGAGCTCCTGCGGTTTGGGCGGCCCCGAGGGACGCGCCGCCGCGCGGTCGGGCTCGACCAGCGCCTTCACGCCGCGGTTGAGCTCGACCAGCCTGCGCTGAATCAGCAAGGTGAGCTTGAACTTCCCGCCGAGCTTCTCGACCAGGCGTTCCTCCATATCGATATCGAGCATGGCGTACCTCCAGTGCCGTCGTGCGTTGTATCAGGGCGAAGCCGGCACGGCCGCGCCGCGCCGCGCCGCGATCAGGGCGGCGATCGCATCGGCCGCCCGTTCGGGCGCGTCGTTCACGACCACGTGATCGTATTCGTGCCGCGCCGCAAGTTCGCGCTCCGCTTCTCCGAGGCGTCCGGCGAGCTCCTCTTCGTTCTCCCGGCCGCGCCCGCGCAGCCGTTCCCGTAGGGCCGCCGCATCCGGCGGCGCGATGAACACGTACAGGGCCGGCAGCCCGGCCTTCCTGACGAGGCGCGCGCCCTGCACATCGATGAGCAACAGTATCGTCTTCCCCAGGCTGAGATTCCGGCGAACGTCGTCCAGGGGAGTCCCGTAAAGACAGTTAAACACCCGAGCATACTCAAGAAAGTACCCGGAGTCAATCCTGCGACGAAACTCTTCTTCGGTGAAGAAGTGGTAATCTTTCCCCTGGGCCTCGCCAGGCTTCGGCGCCCGGGTGGTGGCGGTCGTGAGGCGCACACCCGCGCCGCGCGCGACCAGGCGCTCGGCGATCGTGTTCTTGCCGACCCCGGAAGGGCCGGAGATCACGACCAGGATGCCTTCGCCGCTCATAGTACCCCCGGGCCCGTCACTCGATGTTCTGGGCCTGTTCTTTCAGCCGGTCGATCTGGACCTTGAGCACGATGACCTTCTCGGCCAGCGCATGAGAGGCGATCTTGGCGCCCATGGTCGCGGCCTCGCGCAGCATCTCCTGCGCGATGAAGTCAAGTTGCCTGCCTGCCTCGCCGCCGGCGGCCAGCAGGTCGTGCATCTGAATACAGTGGCTGCGCAGCCGCTCGGCCTCCTCGGTCACATCCGCACGCTCGGCGAGCAGCGCCGCCTCTCGCGCAAGGGATGCCGGGTCGAGCGCGAGGCCCTTGTCCCTGAGCAGCGCATCGATGCGCTCCTTGAAGCGGGCCTGGAGCTCCACGAGGGCCGCGGGCAGCTCGACTTCGATTTCCCCGAGCAACGCGCCGACGTCCTTGACGCGCGCGAGCAACTCGCGCCCGAGTGCCGCGCCCTCCTTGATTCGCATGGCGCACAGGCGGTCGAGCGCGCGGACAAGCGCGCGGTCGAACGCCGTCTCGATCTCCGTTGCCTCGGCCGCGAAGCCCTCCTCGGGTCGTGGAATCACGCCCGGGAGCGCGAGGATGGCGGCAACGGAAAGATCGTCCGCCAAGCCGTGCGCGCGCGCGAGTTTCTTCGCCGCGGCCGCGTAGGACTTGAACAGGGCCGTATCGATGCGGCTCGCCGCGCTTCCCGGCGGGGCGTCGAGACGCACCACCAGGCTCACGGTGCCCCGCTTGATGACGGTGCGGATCCGCGACTCGGCCGGGCCCGCGAGCGAGGCGATCTCATCCGGAAACCGCGCCTGGAGCTTGAAGTACCGGTTATTGACGGTCCGGATGTCGACCCTGACGAGCACCGCGCGAGCCTTCTCGTCGGCGCCGCCGAAGCCCGTCATGCTCGCCAGGCCGGCTGCCGCGGGCTTGCCCTTTTTCGCCACTTTATGAACCTTCGGCGGGTGCGGGCGCCGGAGTTTCCGCAGCAGGCGCGGGCGCCGGAGTCTCCGCAGCGGGCGCGGGCGCCGGAGTTTCCGCAGCAGGCGTGGGCGCCGGAGTTTCGGGTGCGGGCACCGGAATCTCCGCGCCGGGCTCGGGCGTGGTCACGGGCATTTCCGTGCCGGCCTCGGGCGCGGGCGTTTCCGTGCCGGCGCCCGGTACGGTCACGGGCGCTTCCTTGCCGGCTTCGGCCTTCTCCTCCGCAGTCGGGGTGGCGCCCAAGAGCGCTCCATGCCTTTGGTGGATATTGCAGAGAATGCCGATGGCGATCAGCACCACGACGAAGACCGTCGTGCCCCACATGGTCCAGCGCGAGAGCTCGCGGCCGGCGCGAGCGCCGAGAAGCGATTCGCCGCTGCCTCCGAACGCGCCCGACAGACCGCCTGATTTGCTCTCCTGAAGCAGAATCACGGCGATCAGGAACAGGCCGAGCGGCACCAGCAGAATCATCAGAATCGTCAGAATGACCTCTCCCATTGTCCAGGGCTCCTTTGTCGATTTCTACGCGTTATGCCCCACCGCGCGCGATGGCTGCGAAATCCTCGACCTTGAGGCTCGCACCGCCGACCAGCGCGCCGTCGATATCGTTCTGTGCGACGAGTTCCTTGACGTTGCTCGGCTTCACGCTGCCGCCGTACAGGATTCGCATGGCATCCGCCAGGCCCCCGCCGTACAGCCGAGCGACTTCCTTGCGGATGAAGGCATGGACTTCCTGCCCCTGCGCCGGCGTGGCGGTCTTCCCCGTGCCGATCGCCCACACGGGCTCGTACGCGATGATGACCTTCGCCGCGAGATTCTCCGGGATTCCCGCCAGGCCCGCGCGCACATGCCGCAGCAGCACGGCGAACGTCTCGCCTTCCTCGCGCTCCTTGAGCGTCTCGCCGACGCACATTATCGGAACGAGGCCGGCCTTGAGGGCTTTGGCGGTCTTCTTCTGGACCATGCCGTCGGTCTCGCCGAAGATCGTCCGGCGCTCGGAATGCCCGATGATCGCGTAGGTCGCGCCGACCGACTTCAGCATGGCGCACGACCACTCGCCCGTGAACGCGCCCTCGTCCTCGAAGTAGACGTTCTGGGCGCCGAGCGCGATCGCGCT
>JBFZCA010000117.1:0-9783 GCA_041308205.1 Planctomycetota bacterium
GATCGCGGGCGCGGCGGTCGCTGCCCCCGGCGGTTGCACGAATGCTGCGCGCGCGGACTGTCGAGGAGGGCGCCATGGAAATGACGATGCTCGAGTATCTGGAGATGGTCGGGCGCGAGAAGGGCCGCAAAGAGGGTCGCCAGGAGGGAATTCGTGCGGGGATTCAGCGCGGCCTGGCCGAGGCGCTCGCCTCCCTGAGGAAGGCCATGACCCTGCGGGGCGTCGATCCGGCCGCCTACGCGAAGGACCTGCGCGCGTTCGGGGATCCGGGCAGGGTTTCGCAGATGATCGTCAGCTTCATGGCAGCGAAGAATCCGCGCGCCTACCTCAAGCGCCGCTTTGGGCACTGACCGACTGGGGCCCTCGCGGAGGTCATAGGGGAACCTCCAGCGGGCTTTTCGGGGGACAGTCGGTGATTTCCGGCGAGACGATGGCTCTTTGAGGGAGCAGATTGCGGCTTCAGGGAAATCCGTGACTGTCCCCCGGCGGCCTCCCGGTGTATAGTGAGCGGCCTGGGACCTCTCACGAAAGGAGCCTTTCCCATGACCGCGTTCTTACGCACATCGCTTCTCGCCGCCGTCATCGCGAGCCTCGCGGCCTGCACCAGCCCCGAACGGCAGGTGATCGAGGACACGGCTGCGCTGGCCTCGACCCTGGCCGACGCCGTCCGGTTCATCGCGCAGCACGAGGCCACGGTCAAACCGCTCGAGAAGGCCATCGCGCTCGCCTCGTGGAGCGCGAACGTCACGGGCAGGGACGAGGACTTCAAGGCCAGGGAAGAGGCGCAGAACAACCTCGATGCGCTGCTCGCCGACCGCGCGCGCTTTGCCGAGCTCGAGAAGGTCTGCGCGAGCCTCGACGCGGTCTCCGGGCGCATCGATGCGCTGCGTGTCCGCCAGATCGGGCTTCTGCGCCTCCAGTACCTCGAGAAGCAGCTCGACCCCGAGCTCCTGAAGAAGCTGGCGGCCAAGGCCAACGCGATCGAGCAGGCCTTCAACGTCTACCGCGCGAAGGTCGGCGACAAGGAATTGACGGACAGCCAGGTCAGGAAGATCCTCAAGGAGTCCAGGGACACGTCCGAGCGCAAGGCCGTCTGGGAGGCCAACAAGGCCGTCGGCGCCGCCGTCGAGGCCGACCTCAAGGAACTCGTCCGGCTTCGCAACGAGGCCGCGCGCACGCTCGGCTTCAAGAACTACCACCAGATGCAGCTCACGCTCGGCGAGCAGGACCCCGAGCAGGTGCTCGAGCTCTTCGACGAGCTCCACGATCTCACGCGCGAGTCGTTCGCGATCGCCAAGAACTACATCGACGCCCATCTCGCGCAGGCCTACGGCATCACGACGAGCGGCCTCAGGCCCTGGCACTACCAGGACCCCTTCTTCCAGGAGCCGCAGGCGGTCTTCCCGGCCGACCTCGATTCGGCCTATGCGAACGCCGACGTCCTGAAGCTCTGCCGCGAGTTCTACGCGGGCATCGGCCTCCCCATCGACGACGTCCTCGCGCGCAGCGACCTCTACGAGAAGGCCGGGAAGAGCCCGCACGCCTTCTGCACCGACATCGACAGGGAGGGCGATGTCCGAGTTCTGGCGAACATCGTCCCCAACCACTACTGGATGGGCACGATGCTCCACGAGCTCGGCCACTCGGTGTACTCCAGCAAGAACATCCCCATGGAAGTCCCGTACATTCTCAGGACCGACGCCCACACCCTGTGCAACGAGGCCATCGCGATGCTGCTCGAGCGTTTCGCCTCGCGCGGCGACTGGCTCGAGGCGATGGGCGTCGAGGTCAAGGATCGCGCGGCCTTCGACGAGGCCGGCGCGCTCTCGCGGCGCCACCACCTCCTCATCTTCGCCGCGTGGAGCCAGGTCATGTTCAGGTTCGAGAAGTCGATGTACGAGAACCCGGACCGGGACCTCAACAAGCTGTGGTGGGATCTGGTCGAGAAGTACCAACTCGTCCGCAGGCCCGAGGGCCGCAACGCGCCCGACTACGCCGCGAAGATTCACATCGTGAGCTCACCCGCCTACTACCACAACTACCTCATGGGCGAGCTTTTCGCCTGCCAGCTCAACGCCGCCATTGCCAGGGAGGTCTTCAACGCGCCGCCCGCGGGCGTACTCTACAACGGTAACGCGAAGGTGGGCGAGTTTCTGAAGGCGAGAGTGTTCGGTCCGGGGAGGACGGTCCACTGGACCGAGCTGATCCGCGCGGCGACCGGCGAGCCGCTCAATGCGCGGGCATTTGCCGCGGAATTCAAGGGGAAGTGAGGAAGCGGCAGGCGCGACGCGCACCCTCCCCGCAAACTGGGCGAGGGTTGAAAAGCCGGGCAGGGGGCCGTCTTGCGCCCCCCGCCCGGGGAATGTTTGCGAGGACTACTGTGCCGGAGCCGGAGGCGGGGTCGGCGCAGGGGGTGTAGCGGGAGCCTCCGGCGCCGGGGCCGGAGCGGGGGTCTTGGGCTCTTCCTTCGTGCAGCCCACAAAGCCGCAAAGGCCGATGAACGCGGCAGCGATGACGCACAGCTTCAGAAAACGCATGTCCTGTCTCCTTATAAAGAAAAGACAATTGCAGCTCCTACGCAGAGCCAGATTCAGGAGGATATGATAATACAGGAGTCGCGGAAAAACCAGGGTTTTTCACGCATCGGGCGGTTTTTGCCGCGCGACCGCGCAGGCGACCACGTTCTCGCGCGCGAGGGTCCGGCCGCCAAGCCGGGACGCGATCAGGCGCCTTACTTGCTCTAACTCCTCTTGAGAAAGCATTTTACGTAGCCTGTCGCCATAGGAGAGGCCGGAGCTTCCGGGCTCGAAGAGCCGTTCAATGAAGGCCGGCGTGACCGGGAAGCTCTCCGTTTCCGTGTCGAGATCGAGGGCCTTGACCTCGAATCCCGCGGCCCCCAGCGCGCGGCTCACGGCGGCTTCCGAGAGAGCGAACCGGCTCTCCGGGTCGCGGTAGAGGCTCTCCTCGGCCTCGACGACCCGCTCGGCAAGCGCGCGCGGGAGGTCGTTCAGGTCCAGCTCCTGCCAGAGCCGCCGCCTTCGCGCCGGGAGCGGCTCGATGAAGGCCAGGCAGCCGCCCGCGATCAGCACACGGGCGGCTTCGGCGAGGAGCGCCGCCGCGTCCCGCCCGCTCGAAAACGGGTTCAAAGCAAGGACGAGGTCGAAGGCGCCCGGCCGAAAAGGCAGGGCATCAGGCGCCGCGCGGACGGCGCGGAGCACGCGGTCGATCCGCCATTCCTTGAACTTCCGGCCGGCCGCGCGGGCGCGTGCGGCATCTCCGAACAGGCTCACGATGCGGCCGAGCGGCGCGTTGAGGAGCGCGCCCAGGCCCATGAGCCCCCCGCCGCAGAGGTCGAGGACGCGCATGTCCTCGCGAAACGGCGTCTGGGCGAGCAGCCGGTCGCGCTGCGTGACCGCCGCCTTGCCGAACGTCCGCTCCTGCCACGCCTCCCAGGGGCGGCCGCCCGACGCGGCGGGGCGCGCGGCGGCGGCGGGCTCGTCCTTGCGCTGTCGCAGGCGGGCGATGCGCTCGCGAATGCCGGCCTCCTCGCCCCGGTCGCTCGGGTGGAAGAAATAGCGCCCCGCGAGCTTGTCGGGCAGGTACTGCTGCGGCACCCAGTGCTCGCGGTAGGCGTGCGGGTACTTGTAGCCCTTGCCGTGGCCGAGGCCCTTCTTGTCGCGGCTCGGGTCCTTCAGGTGGCCGGGCACCTCGTCGATGCCCTCGTCCTGCACCGCCGCCAGCGCGTCGAAGTACGCCATGGCGCTGTTCGACTTCTCCGCGCAGGCCAGGTACAGGCAGGCCTCGGCGAGATTGAACTGGCATTCGGGCATGCCCACGTACTCGACGGCCTGCGCCGCCGACGCGGCGACCGCGAGGGCCGCGGGGTCGGCGAGCCCCACATCCTCGCTTGCGAAGATCAGCATGCGCCGCGCGATGAAACGCGGGTCCTCGCCCGAGTGGAGCATGCGCGCCATCCAGTACAGCGCGGCGTCGGGATCGGAGCCTCGCAGGCTCTTAATGAACGCGCTCACCGTGTCGTAGTGGACATCGCCGTCCTTGTCGTACAGGAGCGCGCGGCGCTGGATCGACTCCTCGGCCACGACGCGGTCGATGGCGATCGTCCCGTCGGGGCCGGCCGGCGTGGTCTCGACGGCAAGCTCGAGGGCGTTCAGGGCCGACCGGGCGTCGCCCTGGGCCACATCGCCCAAGTGGGCGAGCGCATCCTCGGCGATCGAGATCGCGCGGGCCCCGTAGCCGCGCTCGGCGTCGGCGAGCGCGCGCCTGAGGATGACGGCGATCTCGCCGGCCGTCAGATGCCTGAGCGCGAAGATACGCGAGCGGCTGACGAGCGGCTTTATGACCTCGAAGTACGGGTTCTCGGTCGTGGCGCCGATCAGGACGATCGTCCCGTTCTCGACGTGCGGGAGCAGCGCGTCCTGCTGCGACTTGTTGAAGCGGTGCACCTCGTCGACGAAGAGGATCGTGCGCCGGCGGCGCTCCTTCCATGTCGCCTCCGCCTCGGCGACCGCCTCGCGGATGTCCTTGACGCCGGCCAGGACCGCGTTGAGGGTGAGGAAGCGGCTCTCGGTGCGCACGGCGATGACGTGGCCGAGCGTCGTCTTGCCCGAGCCGGGCGGGCCCCAGAGGATGATGCTCGAGAGCTGGTCGGCCTCGATCGCGCGCCTGAGGAGCTTGCCCGGCCCGAGGATGTCCTCCTGCCCCACGAACTCATCGAGCGTGGCCGGCCGCATGCGCGCGGCAAGCGGCTCGGACCCGCGGCGGGACAGGAAGCTCGAGTCTGAAGACATGCACGGCGTGCTCCGGTCGACGCCGCCATTCTATCCCGCGCCGAATGTCGGCGTGAAGACGCGCGGCGGCGGCTTTCTGCACGGCTGCCGGGCAGGTACAATGAACGGCGCTTGCCGCGCGGCGGCGAGCCTCGCGAGGATGCACTGAAAGGAGCTGCGTATGGAACTCACGCGACGCGGATTCGTACAGGCGGGCGCGCTCACCTCGTTGGCGCTCATCGGCGGGCGGGCGGCGGCGGCCGAGGCGGCGGGCGCGCCGGCGAAGGGCAAGGTCAGGATCAAGGTCGGCGCCATGGACGGCATCCTCGGCGGGGGCGGGGCCAAGGCGCTCGAGACCGCGAAGCGCGCGGGCCTCGATGGCGTCGAGGCCGACGCGGGCGGCCCGGAGGACACGCTCAGGATCTGCAAACCCGAGGTCATCGCCGAGTACCTGAAGGCCGTCGAGCAGACGGGCGTCGTCGTGAGCTCGATCTGCATGGGGCTTCTCAACGGGAGCCCGCTTGTGCGCGATGCGCGCGCGCCGGGCTGGATCGCCGCGACGATCGATGCCGCCGCCGCGCTCAAGGCCAAGGCGATTCTCATCGCGTGCTTCGGGGCGGGGACGCTCAAGACGCAGGAAGACAATGACAAGGCCGCGGCCATTCTCAAGGACCTCGCGCCCAAGGCCGCGGAGAAGGGAATCGCGCTGGGCCTGGAGAACACGCTCAGCGCCCGCGACAACCTGGCGCTTCTCGAGAAGGCCGGCAACCCGCCGGGGCTCAGGATCTACTACGACGTCGGCAACGCGACCCACTACGGCTACGATGTCCCCGCGGAATTACGCCTCCTCAAGGACCGCGCGTGCCAGATCCACTTCAAGGACTACAAGAGCGGCATCCTCGGCCGCGGCGAGGTGAAGCTCCAGGCCGCCGCGGAGGCGATCGCCGAGAACGGCTACGAGGGCTGGATCGTGCTCGAGACGGGCGCCCCGCTCGGCCCGGACATCACCGCCGCCGCGAACGCGGGCTTCATTCGCGGGCTCTTCGCGAGGTACATGTAGCGGAAGGGCCGGCCGGCATCGTCTTTTCTTCATCCCCGGACGCGGGGAGCGGCCGCGCGGGTGGAAGACGAGATAGCCACGAAGACACGAAGGCACGAAGGGTCTCGGGTGCAATCCGAGCGCGTGGTGATTCACCGCTGATCCTTTGTGTCTTCGTGTCTTTGTGGCATCGTCCTTCCTTCTTCCCCGGACGCGGGGGGCAGCCGTGCGGGTGGAAGACGAGATAGCCACGAAGACACGAAGGCACGAAGGGTCTCGGGTGCAATCCGAGCGCGCGGTGATTCGCAGCAGATGCTTGGTGTCCTCGTGTCTTTGTGGCATCGTCCTTCCGTCCTCCCCGGACGCGGGGAGTGGCCGTGCGGGTGGAAGACGAGAATGGCCACGACGGCGCGAAGGCGCGGGCTCGGGCTTCGGGCGTGAACCCGTTCAGGGAACGACCGCCATGACATCGGCCGCGCCGTGCGGCGGCAACGGCACCGTGAGAGCTCCCGCCTTCCACTCGAAGTCGACCTTCGCGGGCTCCTCCAGGATGTCGATGCCCCGGACGTCCGCGATGCGCAGAAGCGGCGAGAACCGCACCTCCGCCGTGCGCGGGGCCGGGCCCATGTTGCGGAAGCGCAGGACGAAGCCGCCGCCGTCCTCGGCCGGCTTCACGAACTGGAGGCACTCGTCGCCCCGAAGCAGGCTCGCGCCCTCGGCGGGCAGCGCGCCGGCGCGGCGCGGCGGTGCGACCGCCGTGCGCGCGAAGGCGACGCGTTCCTTGGCGAATCGATGCCCGGCCGCGTCGCCGGCCGGCGCGCCGATCGAGTACCGGAAGGAGAACTCGCCGCCCTGCTCGGCCGGGAAGTTCGTGAACCAGTAGTTGTTGATCGGCCAGGAGTAGACGGCGGGCGCCGCGACATCGAGCATGTCAAGATATTTTCCGGTATTTATGTCGTTGAACTGCGCCAGCGGCGCGTCGTGGCTCACCCACGCGACGAGGCCGCCCGCCCCGCCCGCGAGCACGTAGTCCTGGATCACGTGCCAATCCATGGCGCTCCGCGGGATCTGACCGCGTCCCGGCTCGAGCAGCCCGCCCGCGACCTCCGCCCTGAGCGGCAGCGCGCGGAACGGAAACGCAATGTACACGGCCTCGGGCGCGGTCGTGCGCGGCTTCCTGAGCGTGTAGGCCAGCTCCGCCCACGGCGCGTCGCGCCAGAGCGTGATCTCGCACGCGACCTTGTGGTCCTCGGCAATCCGGCCGCGGACGATGAGCGACGCGGCGACCGGCCCTGCCAGGCCGTGGTCCACCGTGATCTCCTTGAGCGTCCGGCGCGTGAACGCGACCTTGTCGCGCCGCGGCCAGAGCATGCCGCGTCCGGCGGGATCGGCGATCTCCTCGTAGATGTACTGCCCGAAGCCGTACGGCGCCGCGGCGTCCGCCGCCACGTCATGGCCGTCGATCGACAGCTTCGCGATGGCGCCGGTCGCCGCATCGACCGAGACCGCGACCTTCCCGTTCGAGATCGTCGTCCCTTCGATCGTGAAGGGATTGGGAACCTCGGCCGGCGCGCCGGGGACGATGCGCCACGTCGCGTAGCCGCAGGCGGGCACCTCCGGCGCCACGGCCCACACGTTGAGCCACGGCGTCTCCTCGCCCACGATCTGGTACGCGAGCTCTTCGCCGCGGGCGCAGCCGATGAGCTTGAAGGGCCGCATCCGCTCGACGAGATTGCGGGGAAGCTTGATCTTGAGCGGGCAGGGCCGCGCCCAGGGAAGCGAATTGAAGGCGACGAGCACGGGCGCATCGCCGGTCGCGACGTTCCAGAGGAGGCCCGCGATGGCCGCGTCCTCGGCGCGCGCGCTCGCCAGGCCCGCCGCGGCCGCGAAGGACGACTTGTAGAGCCAGCCGTGCTTGGCCTTGAGGCTTCCCGGGTCCTCGATGCTGTTCCAGGCGCCGTAGGTGTGCTCGTCGTAGAGCAGGCAGGCGCGGTAGGCCTCGGCGAGCTCGGCGCGCAGGCGCGCCCCGCCGTCGCCGCGCCCCGCGCCGGCGAGCGCCGCGAGCGTGTCGGCGCACCTGAGCGATTCCTGGCTCGCCTTGACGATCGCGCACTCGTCGGCCCCCGCGCCGATGCCGTCGGCCCACCAGTCGCACCACGCCTTGCGGACGTGCGGAATGCGCGCCCCCTCGCGCTCCTCGAGCGCGGTGAAGAACTCCTTGAGGGTCGCGATGCGAAGGTGCGGCCAGGCGTACTTCGCGTTCCACTGCCTGACGAGATCGCACATGAAGGTGCTCGGCGGGGCGTTGTCGGTGAAGAGTCCGCTCACCGGAGCCAGGACGACGCCGTGCGGGTACTCGGGCGCATTGAGCGGCGCGAGGAAGTCGCCCACCTTGCGCTCGGCGGACGCGAAGTCCTCGTTCAGGCCCATGAAGTTCCCCGCCATGTAATGCCAGCCGCGCCACGTGAGGAGCGCGCTCCCGTCCGGGCTCTCCCACCAGAGCGCCTGCGGGTGCTCGAAGGGCACCTTGGAGCGCGTCTCGTTGATGCCGTTGGAGAAGTACCGGATGCCGATGCTCCGGAGAAGCCGCGGCAGCGCCCAGGGGAAGCCGTTGACATCGTTCTGCATGGCGCAGGCAATGTCGAACCCTTCGCGCCGCAAGCGCGCGATCGGCTGGAAGCTCCGGATCAGGACCTCCTCGTCGGCAAGGTCGGTCATGTTGAGGCACATGCCGGTGAGCTCGATCGAGCCTTCCTCGGCCGCCGCGCGCAGCTTCTTGACGGCGGCGGGCGGGCGGCGGTCGAGGAACAGCTCGACGCCCCAGGTCATCTCGCAGACCCACTTGAAGCGCGCGTCCTCGGGGTAGCCGCGCGTCGCATCGACGGCCGCCAGGGCCTCGTCGATGAAGCGCATGTGCTCGCGCTGGATCGCCGGCTGATCGGCGGTGTAGCCGATGTCGGTGTGCGTGTGCTGGACGATGAAGACCTCGAACGGTTTCACGGGCGCGAGCTCGAACGTCGTCTCGCGCACGACATCGCCGGCCGCGAGGCGGGCCTTCGCCGTCGCCCTCGCGGCGACGGGCGGCACGGCCAGGGCGAACGTCGCCCTGCCGGGCGGAAGCTCGATCTCCGTGCGCGCCAGCACGTCGCCCGCCGCGATCTCCACGGTTGCCTTTGCCGGATCGGCGAGCCATTCGGTGTGCAGCCACACGATCGGCTCGGCCTTCTCGCCCGCGCGCCGCACGAACGGCACGGCCTGGAAGCGATACGCGAGAGGATCGGGCGCCTTGAGGAGCGGGAGGACGATGCGGACGGCCCCGGCCGCGGGCCTGACGCTCCCCTGGAAACCCCAGCCGCCGAGGCCCTCCGTGATCTGGACGTGGAGCGTGTTGGAGCCCTTCAGCAGGTTCACGGTCACGGCATCCTGGTTGCGCGCCAGGACGCGCGGGCGGCGCGTCTCGAGCACGACGGCGTCGTTGAGCCAGACCTTGCACGCATCATCGCTCCCGAAGGCCAGGACGGCCTCCTGCGCCTCGGGCGACTCGATGCCGCACGCGGCGAAGGCGACGACATGATCGCGCGGCCAGCGCGCCTCGAGGTCCACGATGCCGCCGTCGCCGGCGAGCACGAAGGCCCACGCCGCGGCGCCGGCGGCGTCGCCCTCGCAGGGCAGGCCGCCGCGGACGATATCCGGCGTGTTGAACTCCTTGGGGCCGAAGGGGCCGGCGACGAGCCACGTGAGGATGTCGCCCTCGCGGCCCGCGGGAAAGCGCCCGAACTCGGCGCCGCGGGCGGCGCCGAACGTGATCGCGCACAGGACTGCGGCGGATGCAACGCGCATGGCGTCCTCCTTGCGGCGGGAAACAGGGCCCCGGGGCGCGGCGCGCCGCCGCGTTCGGGCGCTCTCTACAAGCTACGCGCCGGGGCCCGGCCGCGCAAGCGCACGCGCGCTACGCCG
>JBFZCA010000118.1:0-2708 GCA_041308205.1 Planctomycetota bacterium
CCCCGGCACGCGCGGCCGCCCGCGCGACTTCACGATCACGGTCAACCGGCTGAGGGTCTCGGCGGGCGCGGGCTTCGTGGTCGTGATCTGCGGCAACATCGTGACGATGCCGGGCCTGCCGAAGGTGCCGGCGGCCGAGAAGATCAAGGTCTCGGCGGCCGGCAAGGCGACGGGGCTGACGTAACGGACAGCGGCACGATAGCGCGACGGCCGGTCCGCGGCCGCGCAGACCGATCGGCCCGGGGCGCCGGACGACAAGGCTGCCGCTCGTTCCTTCGTCGTGTCGTCGCGTCGTCGCGGCTCTCTTGTCCTCCATTCGCGCCGCTGCCCCCCGCGTCCGGGGAGGACGAAAGGACGATGCCACAAAGACACGCAGACACCAAGCATCAGCGCCGAATCACCGCGCACTCGGGACGCTCCCAAGTCTCTTCGTGCCTTTGTGTCTTCGTGGCCATCTCGTCCTCCATTCGCGCGGCCGGCCCCCACATCCGGGAGCGACGAAAGGACGATGCACCCAAGACACCAAGGCACCAAGAATCAGCGGTGGACCACCGCGCGCTCGGAATGCAGCGAAGACCCTTCGTGCCTTCGTGTCTTCGTGGCTCCTTTCGTCCTTCCGTCCCGCACTTGGCACCCTGGCCGGCGATCGGCCCCCCTCCTGTGCGCCGCCGCCCCGGCGTGTTAGAATATCGCGTTCCCGTTTTCAGGCAGCCGGCGATCCACATGGGAGGAAGCCATGGCAGAACCCCCGCCCGAGGCATGCATCGCCTGTCCCCGCACGCGCGCCCTCTGGGACGCCGATCCCGAGATCGCGGACCTCGTCGCCAAGGAAGAGCGCTACGAGTGCGACACGATCCGGCTCATCCCCAGCGAGAACTACGCGTCGATGGCGGTGCTGGCGGCGACGGGCTCGATCTTCGCCAACAAGTACTCGGAAGGCTACGCGTCCAAGCGCTACTACGAGGGCCAGGTCTACGTGGATCAGGTCGAGAAGCTCGCCATCGCGCGCGCGTGCGAGCTCTTCGGCGCCGCGCACGCCAACGTGCAGCCGTACTCGGGCTCGCCCGCCAACATGGCCGCCTGCTTCGCCGTCCTGCGCCCCGGCGACACGATCATGGGGCTGGCGCTGCCCTTCGGCGGCCACCTCACGCACGGCTGGAACGTGAACTTCTCGGGAATCCTCTATCGCTCGGTCCAGTACGAGCTCGACCCGCGGACGCACCGCATCGACCTGGACAAGGTCAGGGACACGGCGCGCAAGGAACGCCCCAAGGCGATCTTCTGCGGCGGCACCGCGTATCCGCGGCTGTGGGATTTCGCGGCCTTCCGCTCGATCGCGGACGAGGTGGGCGCCGTGCTGATCGCCGACATCGCGCACATCGCGGGCCTGGTCGCGGCGGGCGCGCATCCGAGCCCCGTGCCCCACGCGCAGATCGTCACCACCACGACGCACAAGACCCTGCGCGGCCCGCGCGGCGCCATGATCCTCTGCGGCGCGGACCACGCCAAGGCCGTCGACCGCGCCGTGTTCCCGACGCTCCAGGGCGGCCCCCACAACCACACGACGGCCGCCATCGCGGTCGCGCTCAAGGAGGCCTCGACGCCCGAGTTCCGCGCCTACGGCCACCGCATCGTCGCGAACGCCAAGGCCCTCGCCGCCGCGCTCGCGGCGCGCGGCTTCCGCCTCGTGTCGGGGGGCACCGACAACCATCTTCTGCTGATCGACCTCTCGGACCGGCCGTACACGGGCAAGGACGGCGCGCAGGCCCTGAGCCGCGCGGGCATCGTCGGCAACTACAACACGGTGCCCTTCGACACGCGCAAGCCCTTCAACCCGAGCGGCATCCGCCTGGGCACGCCGGCCATCACGTCGCGGGGCATGAAGGAGGAGCACATGGAGACCATCGCGGCCTGGATCGACGCCGTGCTCTCGAACATCGCCGATGCGCAGCGCATCGCCGCGATCAAGGAGGAGGTGCGCGAGTTCTGCAGCGGATTCCCGACGCCCGGCGTTCTCATCGGCAACGACTGGAGCCCGCTCCCGTAGCGCCATGCCGCCCGCACGAACCCGCATCGCACTCACCGGACGCGCGTCCGAGCTCCTGCCGCTTCTCGCGCGGCTGCAGGCGCTCGCGGATGCGTATTCCCTCGCCGTGACGGCGGTGGCGACGCAGGATCAGCGCGACCAGGCGCTGCGAGCGGCGCTCGACCGCCTGTCCCCGGCGCCCGAGGTGCGCCTGCGCACCGAGGAAGTGCTCTCGTCCATCGGCGCTGATGCCTTCATCGTCGCCTCCCCGCTCGTGCAGCGCCACGTCCACGTGCGCGCCGCGCTCGCCAGCGGCTGCCATGTCCTCGCCGCCGCGCCGCTCGCGCTCACCGTCCGCGCGGCCGCCGGCGGCGTGGCGGCCGCGGAGAGCGCCAACCGCGCGCGCGCCGGGTACGCCTCCGACCGCTTCTCCCTCGATGTCCACATGCTCAAGTGGGCGGTCGGCAGCGGCATCATCGGCGACCTGGCGTACGTGCTGGACATCGCGTTCGGCGCCGAGGAAACCTCCCCGAACCTCTGCGCGCACGGCGACCCCGCGCTCCACGAGCGCCTGCGCGGCGGGGGCCTGCTCCTCGCGCGCGCCGTCCACGATTGCGCGCTGCTCAGGTTCGCGTGCAACGACATCGTCGAGGTCTCGGGCCACGAGACGTGCCTGGAGCCC
>JBFZCA010000119.1:0-10009 GCA_041308205.1 Planctomycetota bacterium
GTAGTCCCAGTACGCATCGGCGTAGTCGGCGTAGTCGCCGTAATTGGCGTAGTCGCCGTAATCGGCGTAGCCGCTGTCGGCGTAGTTCGCGTAGTCCGCGTAATCGGCGTAGTCGAAGTAGTCGGCGTAGTTGCCGTAGTCGAAGTAATCGCCGTAGCCCGCGTCGCCGTAGTCGCCGTACGCGTCGCCGTAGTCGAAGTAGTCCCCGTAGTTCGCGTAATTCGCGTAGTCGGCGTAATCCCCGTACCCGCCGTCGATGTAGTCCGCGTAATCCGGATAGTCGGCGTAGTCGAAGTAATCGGCGTAATTCGCGTAATCGAGATACGTCTCCGGCGCGGCATCGCGGTTGCGTCCCTTCGGGAACCCGCAACCGGGCAGCAACCCCCCCGCCGCGGCCGCGGCGCCGGACCACCGGCCGAGGATACGGAAGAAATCCCGCCGCGCGAGCCTCGCGCTCCGCCGTTGTCGGTCGCGCATACCGCCCTCCTCCCGCAGACTCGTGCTCGCACGCGTCCGTGCGTCGCCGCGTGCATGCAGCACATCAGCTTAGACGCACCGGAGGGCGGGAATCTTCAAACGGCCCGGCCCGCGGGCGGCGGGCGGCTACGGCTCCGCTTCCTCTTCCTCCTCTTCGGCCCCCTCCGGCTCGAAGTCCTCCTTGCCGACGCCGCACTCCGGGCACACCCAATCATCGGGGAGATCCTCGAACGCGGTGCCGGGCTCGACGCCGTTGTCGGGATCGCCCTCTTCCTTGTCGTAGACGTAGCCGCACACCGTGCACACGAAGCGTTCCACTGTCAGACTCCTTTCAATTCTCCCGCCCGGCAGCCTCGCGCAGCGCCCTCGGCGCCGCATCGGCCTTGCACGCCGCCAGGCGCGCGCATCGTTCCGCCGGCAACGGACCGGCCGCACCCACCGCCCGATAGAACTCGTTGCGGCGCCGCCGGCCGTCGGCGCGATCGGCCGGGCCGAACGCATCCGCCGCCCATGCGCCGGCGTACGACCACGGTCCGCATCGCGCGAGCATCGTGTGGCCGTACAGCGCACAGGCGCCGCCCAGAAAATCATGCACAAACGGCGCAAGCTCGTCAACAGCGAAATTGTCGACGAAGGGCTGGCCGTGCTTGTTCATCTCGGTGCCGGCGATGACGGGCATGTCACGCGCGCGGCAGGCCTCGATGCACTCCGCGAGCTTGCGCGCCTTGAGGGCGCGCCGCGCCGGGTCCGGGATGTTCCAGTTGCGTTCCGGAATGATGTTCACGACGACGATGCCCGCATCGAGGAGGAAGTCGAGAAGCGCGCCGATGTCGGCCTCGCCGGCGCTCGTGCCGTCGAGCCACGTCGCCGTCGGCAGGCCGGCCGCGTCCTTCACCATCGCCGTTGCGTCCCCGAGCGTCGGGAACGCGCCCGCCCCGGGCGCGGCGTAGCCCGGAGATCCGAACTTCATGAGCGACGAGCGCATCGCCTCGTGGAGGCGCGGCACGTCATCGAGCAGCGCCCGGGCCTCGTCCGCCCCGATCCGCAGCGCCTCGGCCCAGAAAGCCGCGGCGCCGCCGCCGAGCACCGCGCGCGCCTTCCGGTCGTAGGCGCTCAGGAGATGCCGTTCGGTCGGGTTGCGCGAGGGCGTGAGCGGGATGACGTCCTTCTCGTAGTCGATTGTCACCGTGCCCAGAAAGGCGTTGACGCGCTCGAGCACGCCGCGGTTGCGCTCCTGGGCCAGCGCGCGCATGCGCGCGAGCGTCGCGCCGGCCGCCGACTCGGCGGGCGGCACGCGCGGAAACGCGGTGCCCATGAAGTACCACACGCCGGGCTCCTTGGGGGAGTTGATCTCCGTGTCGCGAAGCTCCGGAATGAAGACGCGCGTCTCGAGGCCGCTCGTCGCCCGCAGCCCCAGCACCCGGCCCGCCTCGATCGTCTCCTCGAGGCCGTCCAGCACATCGAAATCGACCGTGCCCGCGACCGCCAGGCCGCGCCGCCAGGCCCGCCACGCGAATCCCGAGGGCGAGTAGCCGTAGGCGTTGTACGAGAAGAACGTGTGGCTGTGCACGTTGGTCTCGATGCCGGCGGGCGGCGCCGCGATCAGGCCCTCGCGCGCCATGCCGGCCAGCGCCGCGAGCGCCTCGGCCCTGGCATCCGGGCCGAACGCATCAAGCTGCGCCTCGAGCGCCGCAATCCGATCGACATTCGCCGCCATCGCCGCTCCTTCGCGCGCCCGCGCGCAACCGCGCGCCTCAGGGCGCGACTTCGACCCCATCGCCCGCCAGCATCTCGCCTATCACCCACAGGGATTCGCCCGCACCGTGCACACGGGCGCGGAGCGCATCGACTGCATCGGGCGGCACGGCCGCGAGCAGCCCGCCCGAGGTCTCGGGGGAGAAGAGCAGCATGCGCAGGGGCTCGGACACGGCCGGGTCGACGCGCACGCGCCCTCCATAGCAGGATTCGTTGCGGCCCGCGCCCTCGGGAAAGAGGAAGTCCTCGGCGTACGCGCGCGCGCCGGCGAGCAACGGCAGGGCGTGCGCCGCGATGCGGATGCGCATCGCGCCGGGCGCCAGCATCTCGCAGGCGTGTCCCGCAAGACCGAACCCGGTCACGTCGGTGCACGCGTGCACCGCGCCCGCGCCGAGCGCCTCCGCGGCGCGGCGGTTCAGACGCATCATGCTCCGCACCGCGCCGGCGAGATCCGCCTTCGATGCCGCGCCGCCCTTGGCCGCCGTCGTGATGACGCCCGTGCCGAGCGGCTTGGTGAGGACGAGGACATCGCCCGGACGCCCGCCCCGCCGCGTGAGCACGCGCTCCGGCCGGACGAGCCCGATGACCGCGAGGCCGTAGAACGGCTCCGCGGCGATGATCGTGTGGCCGCCGACGAGCGCGCCGCCGGCCTCGATGATCTTCTCGGCGCCCCCGCGCAGGATCTCCGTGCGCTCTTCGATCGGAAGGTCATCCGGGAATCCGCACACGTTGAGCGCGAAGAGCACGCTGCCGCCCACGGCGTACACATCGCTCAGCGCGTTCGCGGCCGCGATCGCGCCGTACTCGTAGGGATCGTCGACGATGGGAGTGAAGAAGTCCGTGGTCGCGATGAAGGCGGTATCGGCGTCGACGCGCCACACGGCGCCGTCATCGGCGCCGGCAAGGCCGACGAGCACGTTCGGGAACCGCTCCGCCGGGAACATCCCTCCGAGCTGGCGCAGGACCTGCGCCAGGGCCTCGGGCCCCATCTTGGAGCCTCAGCCCGCGGCGGTCGAACGTGCGGTCAAACGTACTTTCTCGACGCTCATTCGGTGGTCCTTCCACGACCTGTGCGGCGCGCCGCGCCCGCGGCCGGCGCACCGTTCATTGTACGATAGCTTTTGCGCCGAGGGTTGGCAAGCCCGGAGGACGCGCGCGCCGCGGGCATCGGCGGGCACACACCATCGCGGAGGCGCAGGGAGATCCCGCGCGGCCGGCAGACCGAGACCTGCGGGCTCCGACCTCAGCGCTCCGGCGGCGTGTACGGGATCCCCTTCTCGTAGAGCGCGATTCGCTCCTCGATCCGGCCGGCGAGATCGACGAGCCCGCCCGCCCTGGCAAGCGCGAGCGCCCGCCTGGCCGAGATGAGCGCATCGGGGAATCTGCCCGCGCCGGCGTAGTTGATGCCCATGCGGTCGTGGAACGCGGGCGCGATGTCCACGCGCGGGTCGAGCGCGATCGCCCGCCGGTACAGGCGCTCGGCCTCGTCGATGCCGCCCTGATGCGCGCGCGCGACCCCGAGATAGTAGATGGTGTGTGCATCGTTCGGCGAGCGCCGCGCGGCCTCCAGGAGATGCTCGGCGCTCTGATCGTACCTGCCGAGGTTCAACAACGCGCGCGCGAAGCCCCGCCGCAGGCCCGCCGTGTCGTAGGGCAGCGCGGCGTCCTCGGGCATGTGCTCGAGCGCCGCCGTGAAATGCGGTTCCGCCTGCGCGTACATGCCCCGCTGGCAGAAGAGCATCGCCAGGTCGCTGTGCGCGTAGGGATTCTGCGGCTCGATCTCCAGCGCCTTCGTGCTGTGCCGAAAGCCCGCATCGCGCATGTTCTTCACCTGGCACAGCAGGAACCCCAGCCTCTGATGCGCGAGCGCATTCACGGCATTGAGCTTCAGGGCTTCCTCGTAATTGCGAATCGCATCATCCGTCCGGCCGTTGCGGTAGCACTCGTTGCCCGCGCGCACGAACGAGTGGTCGTTGACGAACTGCTCGTGAATTCGTCGGATCGCCCCCGGCGGCAGCGCGACGAACTCGGGGATGTTCGCCGCGCGGTCGGGCGCCGTCAGGTGGTCGAGGACGACCGGCGGCGCGCTCACGCCCTCGGCATCGATGTGCGCCAGGAAGAGCTGCGTGAAGGCCGAGTTCGCCTTGGACGAGAAGATGAGCCATCGCCCGTTCGGCGTGAAGCTGTGCCAGGAGTTCATGCGCGGCGTGTTGCATGCCAGGCGCCGCGCCTCGCCGCCCTCGGCCGGAACGATGAAGAGCTCGCTGTCGGGCTGGAGGAGCATGAAGCTCCTCGCCTTGCAGAACACGATCCAGCGCCCATCGGGCGAGTACTTCGGAAAGTAGTTGCTCATGCCGTCGGCCGACGCGCCCGCGAGCGGCACGGCGACTCCGCCCTTGCCCCCGTTGAAGGGCAGGCGGTAGAGATCGAACTGAACGCGCGCGCCTCCCTCCAGGAACTCCTTGCACTGCTCGGGCCTGAGGAGCACGCTGTCCTTCTCGACCGCCAGGGGATGCACGCCGCTGCGCGCGAAGAGCACCCATTTCCCATCGGGGCTCCAGGTCGGATTGCTCTGCACGAACGCGGGATCGTCCGCGCCCGGCAGCGCGAAGAACTTGCGCGCCGTCCGGTCGTAGACGCCGACGATGCCCTGCACCGGGAAGAAGAGCTGCGAGAACTCCAGACCCGGCCGCGGCACGAACACCGAGCAGTCCTTGACCGTGCTCAGGACGTAGCGCCCGTCCGGCGAGATCTGGGAGAGAAGGCCGAACGTCAGCTGCCCATCCTCGCGCCGGTAGTCATCCCACGTGATGATGTCGCTCGTCGGCAGCGCCATCCGCTCGGCCGTGCGCGTGATGACGTACGAGCCCTTGCTGTTGGCGTAGTCCACATCCATGGCAAGGATCTTCCCGTCGCGCGAGAACGAGTGACAGTTGCCGCAGACGGGCAGGTTCTCGAGGACTATCGGCGGCGGCTCCGGCCCCGCGATGGAGCCGAAACGCCAGCGAATGCGCCGCGGGTCGATGACCGCCTCCTTGAAGGGCAAGTTGACTTCCCGGTAGAAGACCGACGCATCGACGGGGTCGGCGGACGTGCGGATCACGGTGCGCCCGGCGGAGAGCGCGCGCCCCGCGCCGCCGAGGTCGACGCCGACGATGGAGACGGCCGCGTCGCGTTCGTGCGATCGCTGCGCGATCGCCTTCCAGGCCGCCTCGTCGGGCTTCCAGCGCGGCTCGCGGGCAAGGAACCGCAGGGCTTCCCCGCCGTCCTGCGGATCGACGGCGACGAGCCACGCGCGCGCGCCCGATGCCGCATCGTCCCACACGAAGGTCGGCGCCGCGATCCGGGGCGGAAACACGGTGCCGGGAAGCGGATACGCGATCCTGCACTCGGCGGCGGGCGCGGGCCCCTCGCGCCAGATCTTCGCCATGCGCGCGCACAGAGCCGCGGGCGGCTCCGGCTTCCCGCGCAGCACGAGCAGGCAGACGACGGCGGCCGCGGCAAGCGCGCCTCCCGCCGCGAGCACCGCGACCGCGCGGCGTCCCGGCGTGCGGTCGGGTGGAGGAGAAGTCGTGCGCACTTCCATCGTCCACGATCATACTGACGGATGCTGCGGCGGTCAATCGAACGCCGGGGCGGCCGAAGCCGACGCCCGGGGCGCGATGCGTCTCGCCGTGCCGACGCCATGCGCGAGGCGAAGAGAATGGCTTCGGTGACGGTGCGTGCGTGGAACGCTCCCGAAGGAGTCAGGCACCGTGAAAACGATGGCGGGCTCGGCGCCGGTCGCCTGCGCGGCGCCGGGCTTCGGGGCCGACGGCAGGCTCGAGCGGGACCTCGCAGAAGGTGAGCGCGGCGACGCCGTTGGCGCCCCAGATCAGCGTGTCCTGGCTCCAGTGCATCTCTTTGAGATACGTGATCTTCTTTGCCGCCGAGGCCTCCTTCAACTTGAGCGTGACCACGTTCCCGGAAACCGCGCCCGATGCGACCCGACCGCCGATCCCATCGAGATAGAACTGACCGGTCAGCGAATCTGTCCAGACGACGGGCTGATCGAACTGGAGTGCAACCGCGTCCTTCGCCTCGCATGTATACCAGGCCCGCATGAGATCCGGCGCCGTGATGGAGGCGGCGGGCGCTTCACCGTAGAAATCCCGTTCGATCAGGGGTTGCATCAGGTGCGCGAACTCGGCCCAGCCGGCCGGCGGATAGCGGCAGGGCCCGGCCGGTCTGATCCCCAGCGTCGGCATGATGTCCATGTTCGAGTACAGACGCGGCAACGTCCTCTGTACCTCGCGCAACATGTCGCCATGCCCATTACCCATGCTGCAGGAGTCGGGCCATCCGAGCCCTGATCGCTCTCGCCCTGGTGCCACAGGACCGCGCGGATCCCGTGCGTCAGGCGGGCCTGCTGCACCCGCCACAGCATCCGCCCGTAGATCGTGGTCACGTCGGCGGGATTGGACTCAGACCGCCGGTGCTGGTCGATCCGGGTCCCCCCGACGGCCCCGTTGACGATGAAGACCGGGATCTTCCGGCGTGCCACCAGCCGCTTGGCGAGCTCCATGCCCCAGTAGCCGAGCTCCGCCTTCTCGCCTTGCTGCGCTTTCCACACCGGGGAGCACCACAGGTTCGCGCGGGCGCTCCCGGGGTCGCCCTCCGGGCTCCCGTAGCTGGCTCCGGTGCAGGTTCTGAATCTTGCCAACGGGCGCATCGGGAACCTATGGGTCCTGTGTCTTCACTCCACCCTTCGGCGGTCGGATGCTCCGCAACTCGGGCTGCTCCGTTGCCGCTTCGATGGCCTTGATGGCCTCCTCGACGGAGGCGACCCTCATTCTGTTGCAGTCGTCGGGGAACCGTCCGTCTTTGCATTCGGTGTTGAATTGCACGATCAGCTCCCTGAGCCCGGGAAGCGCCTCGCGGGCGGCCGTGCCGTAGCCGATCAGCTCCTTCATGATCACGCCGGTTCGGCTCTCGCTGCCGTGACCGCCCTGGGTCTTCGCGAACATGACGCCGGCGGCGATGCCCTCTTTGAAGCGGTATTTCGTCAGCGCCTTGAAGGCTCCCATGCGGATCTCGTTCCCGAACATCGTGTCCGCCGGACACGGCGTCTCGACCGCCGCGAAAATATCCGGCGCCAGCGCCTTGCAGGCCTCATCGAGAATCCGCGCCGACTTGGGGCAGTCGTACGGCGCGGTCTCGCGGTACGATCCCATGACTCGAAGCTTGCGCTGCACCTCTTCGGTCTTGCCCGCCCGAAAGCGAGTGAGCTTCAGGATGCCGCCATTGGCAGCCGCCTCCGCTTCCTGAATGGCCGTGCCCATGCTCTTCCGGGCATCGTCGCGAAAGAGGCTGCCGCCCGCGCCCAGGATTACATCGTCGACTTCCATCACGCCCGACGCGGGCGAGTTCACGCCTACATGGGTGACGAGAATCTGGCGGCTCGCCGCCGTGGTCCGCCCCTGGACGCTGTCGAGGAACGTCGCCGGCTTCGTGTAGATCCACCCGCGAAGCCCCGTCGGCCCGAGGTTGTAGGTCAACGTGCGGTCGACGCCCTTCGTCTCGCCCTTCGTCAGATCGGGCGGTTCGTTCGCGCCCACAACCACGACGCTCAGCAGCGCCGCGAACGCCGGCACCGTAAATCCGAAAGCACTACGATTCCGTTTCCTCATCGGGCCTCCCTCTCAAATCCTCTGAAGTAGCGCGCAGTGACCGCGGTCACCCCTCGACGCGTCCCTACTCGCCGACCGTGCCGAAGATCCTCGCCCGGCGCAGGAACGCGGTCAGCCTTTCCACGTGAGGGCATGGCACTTCTCGTTCGCGCTCTCGTCACTCCCATCCTACTCACCCGCCCCGCGGCGATCAATCGGGCGTCGCAACGACCTCCGAGCCCCACAACGCCTCGTGCGCGCTTCTCGTCCGGCCCCTACGCTGCCCCCTCGCGCCTTGCGCTTCGCCGGCCTTCTCAGACAGCCGCCCATGCCTCCCCCGAAATCGGGACCGGGAGTGCATGGAGTGATTCTCACACGACGCGGTCTCCTTTGCCGCACGATAGAGGTGACACTGCCCTCCAGGAAAGGTACGATAGGCCGTGTGGCGCACGTGCAATCTCCAGGTTGTCATGCCTGCCGCCGTTCAGCGACAACGACTCTGATACCCGCGAGGAGATGCCGTCGGTGAGAAAAGACGCACTGGGAATTGTCTATGCCATGCTGGTGTCCATCCTGCCGGCGACTGCCGCGACCGGAGAGTCCTGGCAGCGGACTTTGTGACGCCGCCCGACGAGGCCCGCCCGTGAGTTCACTGGATCCGGCTCAGCGGCACAGTTCTCGGCGTTCTCTGCAAGCCGCCGTATCGCGTCGACATTGCCAGTGCAAGCTGGGATCCGGCGGATACCGTGATCGCGCTGAAGGTCGGCGTAACGGCGGCGAAAGCTGGTCTCTGAGAGGCATGCGGCGAGTCCGCACGCGCGAGCCCGCATTCGGAATTCGGAACGTACCCACGGCAACCAACCAGGAGTGCAACGGAGAGCCCATGAACCATGCAATGAAGAGGAGAACGATCCCTGCCCTGAGACTGCACTTGGCGTGCGCGCTTGCCGCCGCGCTGGCGGCCTGCGCCGGGAACGCACTTGCCGCGGGCACCTCCAAGGAGGCGCTGAAGGCCTGGAAGCATTCGGGCGTCTTCTACATCCTTACCACCGCGGAAGGGGCCGACCTGCCGGCGGCAAGCAAGGAGTCGAACTTCCCCCTGCTGCTGCGACTCAATCGCGAGAACTTCGATTTCAGCCAGGCCAGGGCCAAGGGCGAAGACATTCGATTCGCCGACGGCAGCGGCGCGGTGCTTGCGTATCAGATCGAGCAATGGGATGCCGTGGGCGGAAGCGCCGCCATCTGGGTGCGCATCCCGGAGATCACGGGGAACTCGCGCCAGGCCGTCTCGATGTACTGGGGCAAGGCCGCTGCGGAGAGCGAATCGAGCGGCTCGGCGGTCTTCAGCGCCGAGAACGGCTATGCGAGCGTGCTCCATCTCGACGAGACGCTCAAGGACGAGGTCGGTACGATCATGCCGGTCAATGCCGACACGACCGTGGCCGCGGGCATGATCGGCAAAGGCCGGCGCTTCGCGCGCGGCCAGGGCATCAACGGCGGCGACCATATCACGACCTATCCGTACAGCGACGACCCCTTCACCTCCGAAGCCTGGTTCCGAGCCGACGCGGCCGGCGTGACGATCTTCTACTGGGGCAGGTATGCCACACGCTTCAACGGCAAGACGGGCGATGGCAATGAGGTGGGAATCGGCATTAGCTCACCGCCGAGGCTCAGCTGGGCTTCGGACGGTCCCGGCGGCGCCGCAGCCGGCACGGCGCTCGAGCTCGGCACATGGCATCACGCGGCGGCCACGTACGACAACGGGACGAGCAGCATCTACGTCGACGGCAAGCTCGAGGAAAAGAACACGCACAAAGCCGCGATGTCGCTGGTAAGGGATATTTGCCTGTCCATCGGCGGCATGCGGGGCAGCAACTACGACTTCGTCGGCGACATCGACGAGGCGCGCGTCTCGCGCGTCGCCCGTTCTGCCGACTGGATCAAGCTCGAATACGAGAACCAGAAGGCACGGCAGACGCTCGTGGGCTCGCTGGTAACGCCCGGCAATGACTTCTCCGTCTCGCCCGCGGAGATCAAGGTTGCGGAAGGCGAACGCGCGACCGTGACCGCCAAGGCCGGCGGCGCCCAGAAAGTGTACTGGATTGTCACGCGGGACGGCGCGGAGT
>JBFZCA010000120.1:0-7814 GCA_041308205.1 Planctomycetota bacterium
GGCGATCGGCGCGGCATCGGGCGGCGGCGGCTCGCCGCGCAAGCTCCCCAGGTCCCAGAGCGGCGCGGCGCAGGCTTCCTTGATCTTGGCGTGTCGCGGCGCGTCGGCGATGACGGCCTTCGGGGCCGCGAAGGCAAGGAGCACCTCGAGCTCGGGGACGCCGTACTGCGCATCGAGCGGGACGACGGCGGCGCCCGCCGCGTGGATCGCCAGGTACGCGATTGCCCACTCGGAGCCGTTCCCCGCGAAGAGCGCCACGCGGTCGCCGGGCGCCGTCCCCGCGGCTCTGAGGAGCGCCGCGGCGGCCGCGATCCTCTCCCAGAGCCGCGCGTAGGTGAGGCGACGCGGGTCGCCCTCGCCGAACGTCTGGAGCGCGACGACGCCGGGACGTTCGCGCGCCCACCGTCTGAGCTGCTCCGTGATCATGCCGGCACCTCCCGGACCCGTGTCTTCAAGGCGTACGCAGACGGAGCGCAGGAACACGAGGGCCGCCCTGCATCCCCGGGCGGCAGCGTATTGTATGCGAGCGCGCGCCTTTTTGCACGGCCGTGCGGGCGAGGGCTTCGAAGCGGCCGGGCAACCGACATGCCCCGGCTACATCTTCGCCGTCTTCAGGAAGAAGTAGTACAGACGTCCTTCCTCCGACTGGCGGCCGGCGAGCAGCTCGGCCTTGGGGCCGATGCCCATGTAGATGTCGGCCCGGCCGGCCGCGCGAATGGCGCCGCCCGTGTCCTGGTCGAGCATGAACCGCAGGAAGTCGCGCTTCTGGCCGTTCTCGCCGTGGACCTTCGTCCGCACGAGCGTCATGCTCGCGCGCGGGAAGACGCTCTTGTCGGTCGCGAGCGAGCGCTCCTGCGTCACCTTGAAGCCGAGCGAGCCCGCCGGCCAGTTCTCGCTCGTGTACTCCTGGAAGAAGACGAAGCGGTCGTTCCTGTGCAGGTAATGGTCGACCTGGGCGGGGTTCTTCCTGAAGAAGTCGCGCATGGCCGCCAGGCCCTTCTTGTTGGGGTCGAGCTTCTTCTCCTGCACGAGGATGTCGCCGATGCTCGTGTAGGGATGGCCGTTGTTGCCCGCATAGCCGACGTACATCGCGCTGCCGTCGGGCAGGACGAGCTTGGCCGAGCCGTTCACATGGATGATGTAGGCCGCGAACTTGTCCTTGAGCCACACCAGCTCCCGGCCCTCGAGCATCCGGGAGCTCTCGATCTCCGTGCGGGTGGCGTAGGGAACGAGCGCGCCGCCCGCGCGCCTGCCGCGCGTCTCGCCGGTCGCGGGGTCGACTTCCAGGTCCTGCGGGCGCGTGTAGAGCGGGTGGCGGTACTCGATGGTCTTCTCCATGGACGCGTTGAAGACGGGCGAGAAGTAGCCGGTGAAGAGCACCGCGCCGCTGCCGTCCCAGCCGACGCTCGTGTACACGTCGAAGTCCTCGAGAACCCGCTGCTCGAAATCGGCCGCCGACGCGCAGGTTTCAAGCAGTTTCTGAAAGGCCTCGAGGCTGCGGACGGCATGGTCGAACGAGATCCCGGTCGCGGGGAAGTACTGCGCCGCCGAGGGCTTCGCGGTCCACGCGATCGAGCGGGCGAGCGCCTCGTTGAGCGAGTTGTCGATCGAGGCGAAGGCCGTCTTCAGGTCGGGCAGCTCGGCCGGATCGGTGATCTTGCGCAGGCCGGGCGCGCCGGGGGGCAGCGGCCGCGAGTAGTCCTTGACGACTTCCTTGTGCCTGCAGCCCGCAGCCGCACCCAGGGCTGCGAGCACGAGCGCGAGACGGTACATGCGCATCACGACCTCCTTCCGCCGCCGGCGAACGGGCGGACATTCTATCCCGAAGACGCGGGCCGCGCTACTTCTTCTCGTCCGCGGCGGCGCGCTGCATGCGTGCGACCCACCGCTCGTACGTCATCGCAAGGGTCGCGTCGTCGGGACGGCCGTCCCAGACGGCCACGCCGTACGCGAGGACGAGGGGCGTGCCGCGCTCGACCTTGAGCGGCTCCTTGTACAGGCCCGTCGTCGCCGACAGATACGCGAAGGGCGCGGACATGACGAACCACAGCGTGGGGGAGCGCACGTTGCGGGGAGAGCCGAACATGGCGACCGTGACCTCCTTGTCGCCGGCCTTGGCCGTGTAGGCGCACCAGGCGGCCGGCGCGAGGCGCTCCTCGCCGCGATAGACCTCGCCCTTCACTCCCGCCGAGTTGCGGAACTCGCCGCCCGTGTCCATCGAGACCGGGAAGCGCATGCCCAGGCCGTGGTAGTGGGAGCCGCTCAGCGTCGCCTCCTCGGCGCCCTCGGGCACGCTGAACTCGGAGACCCAGGAGAGGATCGTCGCGTTGAGCGCCTCGGGCCTCACGATGGTGATGGTGCGGGTCTCGTCGAGCACCGCCTTGTTCGCGGCCGGGTCGATCCAGGCGAGTTTCTCCTGGAAGCGCGCCCGCGCGGCGCCGTCCGTCGTTGTCGATGCGAAGGCCCGGTGCGCCTGCGTTCCTGCGCCCGCCGCCTCGCCCCAGAAATCGATGCCGTTGACGTTCATCGCGTACATGAGGGCGTGGTGGTGGAGGTGGTCGGCCGGCGCGTCGCGCAGGATGTTGACGCCGTTCGGCGTGTAGAGCTCCTGCACGTACGGCTTGAACGGCACGCCCGCGAAGCTGTAGCGCAGGACGGGCTTGCCGTCCAGGGCCGCGAGCAGCTGGGTTGTCCCCTGCGCGAGCGTCATTCCCTTGGCGGGATCCTGCGCGGCGAAGGCGCCCCCGGCGCAGGCCAGGGCAATGACCGTGGAACCGAAGCGTGTGCGCATGGCGTTCTCCTTCCTCGTTCAGTTGCCGATGAGCGGTCGCAGGAACGCGATGCTCCGCGCCGCCTGCTCCACCGTGCCGCACTCGACCGACAGGACGATGTCGCGCGGCATCCGCCGGCAGATCTCGATGACGGCCCGCCAGTCGACGACGCCGTCGCCGCAGGCGCAGCCCACCGGTGTGCCGGTGACCTTCCCGCGCTCGGCCGTCGACTGCTGGAGCGAGATGTCCTTGGCGTGAATGTGAACGACGCGGTCGGCGACGCGCGTGAGCCACACGATCGGGTCCTGCCCCGCGAGGTACGAGTTGCCCGTGTCGAAATTGATGCCGATCGCGGGCGACTTGACCAGATTGAAGATCCGGTCGAGCCCCTCGGGGGTCTTGCTGTACTGCTGGTGCTGCTCCAGGCCGATCAGGATGCCGCGCGGCTCGGCGACCTTCGCGGCCTCCATGAGCACGTAGCGCATGAGGACGTGGTCCTCCTCGACGGTGGTCCATTCCTTCTTGGGGCCCTCGTCGGTGTTGACGATCGGCGCGCCGCACTCGGCGGCGAAGCGAATCGCCTGCTTCAGGTACTCGGTGCCGACCTCGGGCCTGACGAGCGGCGTGTGGGCCGAGAGGCTGCAGACGCCGATGCCCGCCTCCCGGCAGGCGCGGCGGATGCGGTAGGGGTCATCCAGCATCGATACGCTGTGGAAGTACCCGGCCTCGCTCAGAAGCTCGCGGCCCAGGTGCACCATGGGCTCGACGTACCCGTAGCCGAGCTCGGCCGCCTTCCGGACGCCCCACTCGAAGGACTTGTCCTCGTGCCTGACGAATTCCATGTTGACGCTCAACCCGATCGTGCCCATGCGTACCTCCTTGCGTAAGGCGGGCTCCGCCCGCAACCCGGGCGCGCCGCGCCCGCTGCGCGGCGCGGCGCGCGTCGAAGTTGTATGCTAATCCACCGCGGCACGCCTGCGCAAGCGGCGATGCCGCCGGCGGCCGCGGGACGCGCGGCTCGGCCGTGCGGCCGCTTGCATTTTCTGCGGCTCCTGCGCACAATATACACCTCGTTCGGGAGGGAGCCGTGCGCGTCCCCTCCCGCCGGCGCCGGCGCGACAATGTCCCGCGCCGCCGGCATGCGCCTCGGAGCCAGGAGCGGAAGGAGGCCTGACTATGCCGTCCAGCAACGACACGAGCCGTGTGAAGCTCACGTGGCCGTACGTGAGCGCCGCCGTCGCGGCGCTGCTTGTCCTGTGGTATCTGAAAGGGTGGTGGGCCGCGCCCTACGCCGCCGCCATCGCCATTGCCATCCTCCTTGTGACGGTCATCCAGGTGTTCAGGCGCACCCAGGCCGAGGCGCGCGACGCGGCCGTCGAGGAATTCGCGCGCGCCTCCGCATCGCTGCGACAGCGCCTGGAGGGGCTCGAGGCGCACCTGGCCGCGATGCGCAACGACTGGGAGAAGCGGTTCAAGCTGCTCGAGTCGCTGAGCTCGGACGTGACGCGCCTCGAGACCTCGTTCAACGAGGTGCTCGCGGCCGAGCGCGGAGCGCGCGGAGCGGCCATCGAGGATGCGCTCAAAGGCGAGACGGAGGGACGTATCGAGGCGATCGAGAGCGCGCTCGCCGAGGTGCAGGCGCTGGTCAAGGAGATCCGCCTGGACGCGGTGCGATCGACGCTCGAGGACACCAAGAACCGCATCGGAGATCTCTTCGCCAAGACGACCGAGCTGAGCGAGACCCTGCACGCCGAGAAGCGCGAGCGCGAGGATGCGATCGAGGATGCGCTCCAGTCCGAGGGCGACCTGCGCGCCAAGGCGATCCGGACCGCGACGACGGAGCTGTTCGATGCGCTGCAGGCCGAGCGCGAGGAGCGCGCCTCGGCGTTCGATCGCGTCGTCAATACCTTCCGCTCCGCGGCCGCGGGCGGCACGAGCGGCGCCGAGATCGAGAGCGATGTCGCCGTGCCGGCCGAGGAGGAGTTCGAACCGCTCCGCGGCGCGGGCGAGGATGGCGGGAGCGCCCCCGCGGGCGGCGATGCGATGGCCGAGGCCGTGCCCGTGGGCGGCCCCGAGGAAGCCCCCGTCGAGAAAATCGCGGCGGCGCCCAAGCCGAAGAACAAGAAGCACAGGCACAAGTCGAAGTAGCCGGCGCGGCGGCACCCGGCGGGCGCGGGCCGAGCGCCCGGGCGACCCGGCCGGTACACGCGTGCGGCGGCGGCGGCCGCCGCCGTTCCATTTTCGGCCTTGACAGCGCTTTTCGCGACACGATACCATAAGCCCACCATGCAAGCCATCGAACTCGGCGTTGTCGACTACACCATCCTGCTCGCCTACACGGCGTTCGTCATCGGGATCGGCTTCGCGCTCAGGCGCTACATGAAGACGTCATCGGACTTCTTCCTGTCGGGACGCAGCATCCCGGCCTGGGTCACGGGGCTCGCGTTCATCTCGGCCAACCTCGGCGCTCTCGAGCTCGTCGGCATGGCCGCGAGCGGCGCCAAGTACGGCATCGCGACGAGCCACTTCTACTGGGTGGGCGCGATCCCCGCGATGGTGTTCCTCGCGGTGTTCATGATGCCGTTCTACTACGGCTCCAAGGCGCGGTCGGTGCCCGAGTACCTGAAGCTCAGATTCGACGAGCGCACGCGCTGCCTGAACTCGATCACGTTCGCCGTGATGACCGTGTTCGCGTCCGGCATCTCGATGAACGCCCTGGCCAAGCTGCTCAACCAGCTCCTGGGATGGAATTACAATCTGAGCCTCTGGATCTGCTCGGCCGTCGTGCTCCTCTACGTCTTCAAGGGCGGCCTCACGTCCGCGATCTACACCGAAGTGCTCCAGTTCTTCATGATCGTGCTCGGCTTCACGCCGGTCGTGTACCTGGGCCTGAAGGATGTGGGCGGCTGGGATGCGATGACGAAGACCCTGGCCTCGGTGGCGCAGGATCCGAGCAAGCTCGAGCTCGCCGACAAGACGTTCGCCCCCGAGGCCTGGTCGAGCGCGTGGCAGCCGCTCCTGGGCGGCCCCTCGGCGAACCCGATGGGCGTCGACATCTTCGCCATGGTGTTCGGCCTGGGATTCGTGCTGTCCTTCGGCTACTGGTGCACGAACTTCCTCGTCGTCCAGCGGGCCATGGCCGCGCGCAACATGAGCGCCGCGCGCAGGACGCCGCTCATCGCCGCCGTGCCCAAGATGCTGTTTCCGGCGCTCGTCATCCTGCCGGGCATGCTCGCCGTCACGCTCGCGTGGACCGCCAAGGACGGTTACCGGCTGCCGCCGCGCCTGATCGCATCGAGCGCCTACGCTCCGGCGATCGAGGCCGTGGTCGCGGGGGCCGCCCAGGCGCCGGATGTCGCCTTCGAGAACGTCGGCAAGGCCGTGGGTTTGAAGCTCGGCAAGGACAAGGTCGGCGCGCTCATCGCGGAGCACGCGGCGGGAGCCCTGGCGGACGAGCAGCTCCGGAATCGCCTGCAGGACGCCGTCGTCGAGAACGACTACGACGGCGTGATCCTCTCGCTCGTCAAGAAGTACTGCCCGCCGGGGCTTCTGGGCCTGGCGCTCACGGCGCTGCTCGCCTCCTTCATGTCCGGCATGGCGGGCAACGTCACGGCGTTCAACACGGTGTGGACGTACGACCTCTATCAGGCCTACCTCGCGCCCCACAAGAGCGACGCCCACTACATGTGGATGGGGCGCGTCATCACGGTCGTGGGGGTGCTCCTCAGCATCGCCTGCGCCTACTTCGCGAGCAATTACAACAACGCCATGGACATAGTCCAGCTCGTCTTCGGCTTCGTCAACGCGCCGCTCTTCGCGACCTTCCTCCTGGGCATGTTCTGGGCGCGGACGACCGCGCACGGCGCGTTCTACGGCTTGCTCGGCGGCACGCTGACGTCGGCGCTCTTCCACGCGTTGACCCTCGCGCAGGGCAACGTCGCCGGCATCAAGGGCGGCTACGTCGGTCTCGTCTGGACGTTCCCGAGCGAGATGGCGCAGAACTTCTGGCTCGCGAGCTTCGCGTTCACGGTCTGCCTGCTCCTGACGCTCGGCATCTCGCTCGCGACGCGGCGGACGAAGAGCGACGAGGATCTCAAGGGCCTCGTCTACTCGCTGACGCCGCGCATCAAGGACGAGGAACAGGCCTGGTATCTGCGGCCGGCCGTGCTCGGCGTGATCCTGCTCGCCGGCTGCGTGATCCTGAATTACATCTTCTGGTAGAAAGAGGGAGCCCATGGGCCTGGACATTCGCTGGCCGATCGGCATCATGTTCGCGCTGATCGGGGCGCTGCTCGTCGTGTACGGCGCCGTCACGAACGGCAACGCGGAGCTGTACGCGCGTTCGCTCGGCATGAACATCAACCTGCGCTGGGGCGTGGTGCTCCTCGGATTCGGCGCGGTGATGCTCGCGCACGCGTGGAAGGCGCAGCGCGCATCGCCGCCCGCGGGAGGCGGGTCTCCGAAGTGATCGTGCATGTCGCGCGCCGGATGGGCGGGCGGCGGCGCGGTCTTCCGGCGAGGAGCGCCGCGCGCGCAAATGATTGAACGGCAATCGTTTAGGGGTCTCGTGCGCCGCGCGTTGTGCATGACAGAAAAATATTGTCTGCACGGCTTCCCTGAGTATTGATTTCCGCTCCTCGCGTGGAGTAAGATAGACAATTGTATGGAAGGAGAGGCGTGGCGTGCGTCTTGTGGCTCTACACGCTGTGACAAGCTTTCCGAGCGTTCCTTGAGGTTGGAAAGGAGGTACGGGGCGAGCACAGAGTGGGTCAACGTGGTTCAGCAGACTTCGTGTTGTGTAGTTACATATTTTTTCGGTTTCAGGGTCTGGGCTTCTTGCTGCGAAGGAGGAAGAGGATGACGCAAATCAAGTTTGTGACAAGCGTGTGCATCGCTGCATCGCTTCTGGCAGGCGAGTTGTACGCGCAGGGCAAGAGCCTTGCGATCGGCTCGATGACGGGGTCGGCGGTGACCGTGCCGGTCACGATGACCTCGGACGAGCCCATCGAAGGCTACGTGTTGTCGGTGGCGTTCGACACGACG
>JBFZCA010000121.1:0-12954 GCA_041308205.1 Planctomycetota bacterium
TGCGTGTGCGGGTCGTTCGCGGCGGCGGGCCAGGCGCGCTCGCAACTGCGGCGGGAGCGGCAAGGAAGGACGATGCCACGAAGACACGAAGACACCAAGGACCGGCGGTGAACCACCGCACGCCCGGGTTGCACCCGAGACCCTTCGTGCCTTCGTGGCTTCGTGGCTATCTCGTCTTTCGTCCTCGCGGCCGGTGCCCGCCGCGTGCGCTATGGCGGCGGATCACGCGCCGGTCTTCGGCCCCTTGCCCGGAATCTCGGGCAGCGTGATCTTGAATTTCACGCGGAGAAGGTCGGGATCGAGGTCGGGATTGGCCGCCAGAATCTCCCGTTGAATCGTCATGGAAGCCTCGCCGTAGAAGCGCTGCATGATGCTGTTGAGCGTGTCGCCCGTCTGAATCTCGTACTCGGCGGATTGGCCCGGAGGCGCGGGCGTTTCCTCCTTCGGCGCGTCGTCCTTGGGAGCCTTGATCCGCAGGCCCGCCGGCAGCGCCGTCTCCTTGTCCGGGGAACGGCCGTCCACGACGAGCGCGGGATTGGCCGCGACGACGTCGGGCCAGCGCCTGCCGTCCCCGAGGAGGATCACCGCGAGAAGCCAGGGCGTGTCGCCCGCCTGGGTCGTGTACTCGTTGTCCATGGGGAGCGATTCCTCCCCCTTGCTCACGCTCGGCGCCGGCACTGCGGGCGGAATGGGCTCGGGCGCCGGAGGCTCGTCGTCGGGGAATTGCGGAGGCGGCGGTTCCGGCGTCTTCCCGGGATCTTCAGTCGGCTCTTCCGGCGGGACGGGCGGCGGCGCGGGGGGGGGCACGGGCGCCGGCACGGGCTCCTTGCTCTTGTCCTCCGCGGCAGGCGTGATCGTCTTGTCCGACGCAAAGCGGTCCGGGTTCGCCGCGCCCTCCTTGTCCTGCGGCGGGAGCATCGCCTGGTCGTCCGGCGGCGCACCGCTCGTGCCGGTCGCCGCCTGGTAGATGAAGTAGACCACGAGCGCGAGCAAGACGAATACCAGCACAAACGCGAACGTGTTCGCTGATCTGCCCATCGGGATACCTCTCTGCCTCGCCGGCACGCCCGGGACCCGCCGGCGCCCCTGAAAGACGCCGCCGGTCGCCCCATCGCGCGCGCGGCAAGACGGCGTTGCAGCGCTTTGCGCGCGCCCGTGCGGTGCCCTGCGGGCGACTTCATACTATGACCCCGCCCCGGCCGTGTCAACAACGAAGCGGCCGCCTTCGCCGAGGCTTCGGCGCCCGCGTGGCGGGCGAAACCCACGCTACCCGAGCAGCCCGTCGAGCGTCGCCACGCCGTCGACCACCTTGCACACGTGGACGGCGTACTTCCCGGCGCAGGCGGGGCGGCTGCGCGGGTAGGCGGTGTCGACCGCCGCCTTGAGCGCCTCGACGGCGCCGGCCAGGACGAGCGCCCCCGAGGCGCCCTTGTCGCCGCCGCCGAGCATGCGCTCGCCGAGGACTCCCGGCACCGTGCGGGCGATGTCGCACATGGACTCGAGCTCGGGGCCCGAGATCCGGTACTCGTCGCGCAGGCCGATGCCGTCCTCCCGGAAAATCTTCCCCACGGTCTCGATCGCGCCGGCCTTCCAAGCATCCAGCATCGCGTAGAAGCGCCGCTGCGCCCCGAAGATGTACGTCAGGCGGTCGCAGAGATCGGGATGCGCCGCCCTGAACTTCGCGATGATGCGGTCGTACAGGTCCTGCTCGCGCACATCGGCCAGGCACGCGATCCCGAAGCCCGCCTTCGCGGCCATGGCGGCGAGCTGCTCGCACTCGGCGCGGCGCACCTTGTACGTCGATTTCTCCAGGCCCGGCCGCTCCGTGCCCGTGTCCAGGCCCACGATGCGGAAGTCCGCCGCCCCCTTCCCGAGCGGCACGTAGTCGATCGAGCGCGTCGCGGGGCGGTAGTGGGTGCCCATGCCCTCCTTCGCGAAGAGGATCATGATCTGGTCGAGCTTGCCGCAGGGCGAGCCTATGTAGTCGTTCTCGACCGCCTGGGCCATGTCGACGATCTTCATGCGGTCGGCGACCTCCAGGCCGTTCACCTCGAGCATCGTCAGGATGAGGTTGAGGGTCAGCGAGGCCGAGCGCGACATCCCGCCGCCGGGAATGTTGCCGTACAGGACCGCGTCGAAGCCTTTCTTGAGGGCGAAGCCCTCGCGCCGCAGGATGTAATCGGCGCCGTAGGGAAAGCGCGCCCAGGAGTCGCGGACGGTCTTCGGCTCGGGCACCTTGCCCGGCGCGAACTCGATGACGCCGTCGCCAGGGAAGTTCGCGCTCACGAGGCGCACCGCCGGCCGGGCCGAGGGCTTGTAGGCGAGCCAGATGAACCGGTCCGTCCCGACGCCGAAGAGCTCGGTGCCGTTGTAGTCGCCGTGCTCGACGCCGAGGCAGAAGCGCGACGAGGTCCTGCGAATGCGTCCGCCCCGGATGTCCATGCCGCGCTCGGCCGCGAGCGCCTTCAGCTTCTCGACCGCCTGTGTGTCCGGCTGCATGCGTCGTTCCTTCCGTCGGTTCCTCGGGCGGCCCCGCGCGGCCGCCGCGGAACAGCATCCTACCGCGCGCGCGGCGCCCGCGGCAACAGGAGCACGGCCGGCATCGCCCGGGTGGGCCGGCGCCGCGGCGGGCGCGAGCCCCGCCGGGCGGCCTTGACCATGCCGCCGGCAATTCCCATAATCGTGTGTTCACCCGGAGCGCGAGCAATGGCGAAGAAGGTCATCTTCAGCGGCATACAGCCGAGCGGCGAGCTTCACATCGGCAACTACCTGGGCGCGATCCAGAACTGGCTCCGGATGCTGGACGAGTACGACTGCATCTTCTGCATCGTGGACTACCACGCCATCACCGCGCCGTACGACCAGAAGGAGCTGCCGCAGCGCGTCTACGAGGCCGCGGTCGCGTACATCGCATCGGGGCTCGTGCCCGAGCGCTGCACGGTGTTCGTCCAGTCGGACGTGCCCGAGCACGTCGAGCTCGAGTGGCTCCTCGGGACGGTCACGCCCATCGGCGACCTCTTCCGGATGACGCAGTACAAGGACAAGGCCAAGGACTTCGCCCAGGGCCAGTCGGTGGCGAGCGGGCTCCTGTGCTACCCCATTCTCCAGGCCGCCGACATCCTGCTCTACAAGGCCCACGGCGTGCCCGTGGGCGAGGACCAGGCGCAGCACCTCGAGCTCACGCGCGAGATCGCCCGCAACTTCAACCGCCGCTTCGGCGAGGTCTTCCCCGAGCCCGCGACGATGCTCTCTGAGGCCAGGCGCATCCTGGGCCTGGACGGCGAGCGCAAGATGAGCAAGTCGCTCGGCAACCACATCGGCCTGACCGAGACGCCCGAGCAGATCTGGGAGAAGCTCAGGCCCGCCAAGACCGATCCGGCGCGCGTTCGCCGCACCGACAAGGGCGACCCGGAGAAGTGCAACATCTTCACGAGCTACCACCGCTTCTTCACGCCCGCGGCCGATCTCGAGCGCTGCGCCGAGGGCTGCCGCACGGCGGGCATCGGGTGCATCGACTGCAAGAAGGTCCTCTTCGCGCACCTGCGGGCGGTGCTCGACCCGATCCGCGAGCGGGCGGACGAGATCAGGGGGCGGCGCGACTACGTGCTCGACGCGCTCGACCGGGGCGCGCGGCACTGCAAGGAGATCGCGACGCAGACGATACGCGAGGTGCGCGCGGCGATGGGCATAGTCCCGCGGCGGTGACGGCCCGCTCCCCGAGGCCGCGCGCCGCGCCGTGGTGACGCCATGGAGTTCGTTCCCGTCCGGGTCGAGGCCTACGCGGGCCGCCGCGGCGAGGAGTCCCCGCGGCGCTTCTTCCACGGCGGCGCCGCGTTCGAGATCGAGACGATTCTCGACCGCTGGTACCAGGGCGGCCCGGACCCCGCCGCGCCGGTCCTCGACTACTTCAAGGTGAAGACCGCGGACGGCGCGGTCCACCTCCTCAGGTACGAACGCGGACAGGGCCGATGGCGGCTGGGCCTGGCTGTGTCCCCTCCGCCGCCGTGAGCGGCTCGGCGAGGACGCCGAGGCGGTGTGGGCGCACGTTCCGCGGCGGGAATGCCGCCCCGCGCCGCTCACAACGCACGGACAATCCTGAGCCGGCGTCGCATCACTTCCTTCGTTTCCGATCGAGCGTGTCGAAGAAATCGGTGAAGACGTTGTTGCCGCCCGCCTTCGCCGACGCTTCGGCGGGCTTCGCCCTTTCCTTCGCCGAGGCTTCGGCGGGCTTTCTCGGGGCGTCGGCGGGTTTCGTTCGCATCGAGAGGCCGATGCGCTTGCGCTCGGCATCGACGCTCACCACGGTGACCAGCACCTTCTGGTGCACCTTCACGACCTCGGCGGGATTCTTGACGAAACGGTCGGCGAGCTGGCTCACGTGGACCAGGCCGTCGTCATGCACGCCGATGTCGACGAAGGCGCCGAACGCGGTGACGTTCGTGACGACGCCGGGAAGCCGCATCCCGACCCGCACGTCCCCGAACGTGCGTACGGCATCGGAGAACGCGAACGCCTCGAACCGGCCGCGCGGGTCGCGGCCCGGCTTCTCCAGCTCGGCCATGATGTCGGCGAGCGTCGGCAGGCCGACCTTGGCGTCGACGTAGCGACGCGGGTCGATCGTGCCTCTGCGGCCGCCGTCGCGCATGAGATCGGCGACCGTACACCCGAGATCGCGCGCCATGCGCTCGACCACGCCGTAGCTCTCGGGATGCACGGCGCTCGCGTCGAGCGCGTTCGCGCCCTCTCTGATCCTGAGGAACCCCGCCGCCTGCTCGAAGGTCTTCGGCCCCATGCCGGACACTTCCCGCAGCTCGTCCCGCGTTCTGAAGGGCCCGTGCGCGTCGCGGTGCGCCACGATGTTCCCCGCGAGGCGCGCGTTCAGTCCCGACACGTACGTCAGGAGGTGCGGGCTTGACGTGTTGACCTCGACGCCCACCGCGTTCACGCAGCTCACGACGACGTCATCGAGCGATTTCCTGAGCGCCTTCTGGTCCACATCGTGCTGGTACTGGCCGACGCCGATCGACTTGGGGTCGATCTTGACGAGCTCGGCGAGCGGGTCCATGAGGCGCCGGCCGATCGACACCGCGCCGCGCACGGTCACATCCTTGTCCGGGAACTCCGCACGGGCGGTCTCGGACGCCGAGTACACCGACGCGCCGCTCTCGTTGACCATGACGATCACCGCCGCGCGCCCCAGCTCGAGGCTCTGGGCGAAGGCGAGCGCCTCGCGCCCGCCCGTGCCGTTGCCGATGGCGATCGCCTCGATCGAAAAGCGGCGGCAGAGCTCCTTCACCTTCTCGCCGGCCTCCTCGGCTCTGCGAAACGGCTCGAGCGGAAAGATCGCATCGTGGTGGAGGAGCTTGCCCTGCGGATCGAGGCACACGATCTTGCACCCCGTGCGCAGCCCCGGGTCGATGGCGAGCACGCTTTTCCGGCCGAGCGGCGAGGCCAGGAGCAGCTCGCGCAGATTCGCGGCGAAGACCTGGATCGCCGTCTCGTCCGCGCGCTTCTTCGTGTCGAGGCGCAGCTCGGTCTCCATCGATGGCCCGAGCAGGCGCTTGTAGGCATCGCGCGCCGCGGCCTTGACCTGCAGGGACGCGGAACCCGCGCCCCGCACGTGCCGCCGCTCCAGCTCCGCGAGGGCGGCGGCCTCGTCGGGCAGAAGATGGAAGGTCAGGAACCCTTCCTCGGCCCCGCGACGGACGGCGAGCACCCGATGCGACGGCGCCTTGCACAGCGGCTCCTTCCATTCGAAGTAGTCCTTGTACTTCGCGCCCTCGACCTCCGCGCCCTCGACGACCTTGGACGCGAGCACGGCCTCGCGGGCGAAGAGGTCGCGCATCCGCGCGCGCGTCTCCGCATCCTCGTTGATCCATTCGGCGATGATGTCGCGCGCGCCGGCCAGCGCGTCATCCGCCGACTCGACGCCCTTCTCCGCGCTGACGAAGGCGGCCGCCTCCGCCGCGGGGTCGATGGCGCCCTGATCGAACAGGAGCCTCGCCAGCGGCTCCAGACCCTTCTCGCGCGCGATCATGCCGCGCGTCCGGCGCTTCGGCCGGTACGGGAGATACACGTCCTCGAGCACCGACATGCTGCCCGCGGCCATGACCTTGGCCTTGAGCGCATCGGTGAGAACGCCCTGGTCGGCGAGCGACTTCAGGATCACGGCCCGGCGCGCGTCCAGCTCGCGCAGACAATCGAGGCGGTCGCGGATCGCGGTCACCGCGACCTCATCGAGGCCTTCCGTGGCCTCCTTGCGATACCGCGCGATGAACGGCACGGTCGCGCCGCCCGCAAGCAGCGCGGCCGTCGCGTGCACCCGGCGGACGGGCAGCGAAAGCTCGCGCGCGACAATGGCGGCGTGCATCTCCTCCAAGGGGGTCTCGATCGCGTTCATTTCAGGCCGAGTTCTCCATGCGCTCCGCTTTCGCCGAGGCTCCGGCGGGCTTCGTCCTTTCCTTCGCCGAGGCTTCGGCGGGGCCGGGAAGCGCATCCTGTGTACCCCGCCGCGGCGCACGTGTCAACCGCCGCGTCCTCCTCCGCGGGCGGCGCTCCAGGCGGCCGCCTGCGTTGCGCCGCCGCGGCCGGGACTCTATAGTTGCAGTCGGGGCTCGGGGCAGGAGACGGCAATGACGAAGCCGAAGACGCGCGACAAGGAAGCCCGCCTCGCGGCCGTGCTCGCGAAGCTCGGGCGCGCCGTCGTCGCGTACTCGGGCGGCGTCGACTCGACGCTCCTCCTCGCTGCGGCGATCGAGACGCTCGGCCGCGCGAACGTGCTCGCCGTGACGGCCGAGTCCCCCACCGCAACGGACGAGGAGCTCGAGTTCGCGGCGCGGACGGCGCGGCGGCTCCGCTCTCCGCACCTCGTCGTCCGGACCGCGGAGTTCGAGGATGCGGAATTCCTCCGCAACACGCCCGAGCGCTGCTACATCTGCAAGCGCATCCGCTTCTCCGCGCTCAAGGAGCTCGCCGCGGCACGCGGCTTCGCGCACGTGTGCGACGGCACCAACGCCGACGACCGCCGCGATTTCCGGCCCGGCATGCGCGCCGTCGCCGAGCTGGGCATTCGCTCGCCGCTCAGGGAGGCGGGCTTCACCAAGGCCGAGATCCGCGCCGCCTCGCGCCGGCGCGGACTGCCCGGCTGGTCGCGCCCCGCGGCCGCGTGCCTTGCCTCGCGCTGCCCCTACGGCGAGCCGCTCTCGCCCGCGAAGCTCGCCATGATCGAGGCCGCCGAGCGCTACCTGAAGCGCCTCGGCCTGCCGCAGGTCAGGGTGCGTACCCACGCGATCGGTCCCGAGACGTACCTGGCGCGCATCGAGGCCCCGCGCGGCGCGGTCCGGCCCGCGCTCTTCGCGCGCATCGCCGCGCGCCTGGCGCGCCTCGGGTACCTCTACACGACACTGGATCTGGCAGGCTATCGCACCGGCAGCCTGAATCTCATGATCGGGAAAAAATCGGGCGCGCGCGCTTGACGGCCCTCTTTAAGCGCAGTATTCTAATAGACAATTGGTTCTAAGGGCCCTAAGAAGGAGTCCGCGTCCCGCGCGCGGAGGTGGCGTATGAAGCTCTCGACGAAGGTCAGGTACGGCGTCCGGGCGATGCTCGATCTCGCCCTCTATCAGAGCGAGCGGCCGGTGCTCGTCAAGGCGATCGCGGAACGCGAGGAGCTCTCCAAGAAGTACCTCGAGAGCCTGCTCGCGACGCTGAAGAGCGCCGGGCTCCTGCGCAGCGTGCGCGGCGCCAAGGGCGGGTATCTCCTCGCGCGCCCCGCCGAGGAGATCACCATGGACATGATCACGAGCGCGCTCGACGGCCCCCCGATGCTCGTCGATTGCGTTGACAACCCGGGAATCTGCAGCCGCGCGCGCGACTGCGTGACGCGCGATCTGTGGCGCGACATGACGGTGGCCATGTGCGCCAAGCTGCACGAGACCACGCTGGCGGCGCTCGCCAGGAAGAGCGTCAAGCGGGAGGCACGATACCGCAAGGCGCCGGCGGCGCGCGCGGAGGAATGAAAGGAACCCTCATGGAGATCGAACAGCAGGTCAAGAGCGCTCTGGAGGAGATTGCCGCGCTCATTCGCGGTCACGGCGGCAACGTCGAGTTCGTCGAGCTCGATCCCGAGAACATCGTCCGCGTCAGGCTGAGCGGCGCGTGCGGCGGCTGCCCGATGGCGGCGCAGACGCTCAAGAACGTCGTCGAGGCGCGGCTGCGGCAGAAGGTTCCGGAGGTGGCGCGCGTCGAGGCCGTGTAGGGCGGCCCTATCGTGCCGTCGTTCCCTTGTCCGCGGGCGCCGCACTTTTTCCCAACCCCTCCGGCACCGCGCAGCACGGCGATTCGTGCACCTTGGCTCCGAAGTCGAACGGCATGCCGAGGTGCTCGGGGTTGTGGCACACCAGGCAGTTGCCTTCCGTGACCGCCGGCCAGCGGTTCTTCTCGGGCTCGCGCGCGTGCGCGGGGTTCGTGCCGTGGCAGCTCTCGCACTGGACATCCTTGTACGGCCCGACCTTGTGCGCGTCGAGGAAGGCCTCGCCGTAGCCCACGCTGTGGCACGGCAGGCAGTCGTAGCGGAACTCGTCGCCCGTTTTTTGGAGCGTCGCGTAGGCCCTGCCGTGCGGGGTCTGCCGCCACTTGGCGTGGTTGTCCTCGTGGCAGGGCTTGCACGCATCCGCGGTCAGAAAGCGCTCGCGCGCGAGCGCCTCCTCCTTGTCGGCATCGCCGGTCACGAACCGCGTCGACGCGCGGAAGCGGTCGACGAGCGCCTTGATCTCCGGGGCTTCCGCGAAGTGCGGGTAGATCGGTATGACGGTCACGCCGCCCAGGTGCCTGCGTTCGCCGTCCGCGAGCGCCGCCGCCTCCTCCGGCGCGAGCGTCCCGCCCTGCGCCTTCTTCTCGTGCGCGGCCTGGTAGCGGTCCCACGGCACGAAGGGCGCGCCGCCCGCGCCCAGGCACGCATCGAAGCGCCCCAGGCGCGACCCTTGGCCGTCCCCGCGCAGCAGCGCCCTGCCGTTCACCCACTCGAGATCGGTGTCATCGGGAATCCACACGCGCGACGACCCGCTGAAGCAGTACGGGTCGACGATCGCATCGATGGCGGGGCATTGCGCGAGCAGCGCGCGGTTCTCGTCGTCGTTCATGTGGCACAGCCCCACGACGAGGTCGACCTGCGGCCTGAGCTCCTCGGCGGCCTTCTTCGCCGCCGCGACGCCGTTCCCGAGCACGATGCCCGGCGCCACGCGCTCCAGGTAGGTCGCGCTGATCGTGGCCATGAGGACGCCGAAGAGTCCGACCTTGACCCCGCCGACCGTGACGATGGCCGAGGGCTTGAAGACGGGCGCGCCGGAGCCGCCATCGACCAGGTTGGCGCACAGGAGCGGGAACTCCATGAGCTTCTCGAGCTCCTTGATGTGCGCCAGGCCGATCCCGATCTCGCCCACGCCGACCGCCATCGCGTGGTACTGCATGCGGTTGTAGCCCGCGATGATGACCTTGGCCTTCTCCAGCGACTGGCCGATGCGCGGGTCGTCCGGCTTCCACGGCACCGAGCCGAAGAGCGCGTTGCCGCCGTCCAGGAGCAGGAACTCCGCGCCCGAGGCCCTGAGCTGCTTGATCACCGTCGTGCGTCTGGACAAACTGCCCAGCTTGATCTGCTTCTTCGGTCAGCCGCAGGGCTCGATGTAGCCCTGGTTGTTGACGTTGTACAGGATGCTGAGCTCGCGGCGCTTGCCGGGGGCGGTTTTCTCATCGGCGCCCGCGGCGCACAGGGCGAGCGCGGCCGCGGCGAAAGCGGCGTGCGTACGTCGTTGCATGCGCGAAGTCCTCACTGCACGGGATGCGGGCGAACACGGACGGTCACGAACCGCCCGCCGGCGGCGGCGGTTTTCCCGCCGCGCTCTCCAAGTATAAGATGTGATGGCGCCCGCCGGCACATCGCGGCCGAGGCACGGCCCTTCACGCGCGCGCGATGGCCGCGATGACCGCGGCGACGGCTTCCTCGGGCGTCGCAACCCGCAGGTAGGGCGCCCCTTCCATGTGCCGCTCGGCCAGCTCCCAGCTCGCCAGGGAGGCCACCGTCTTCCCCGCGCGCAGGGCGAGTGCGATCTCGCTCAGCGTGCCGAGGCCGCCGCCAACCGCGATCACCGCGTCGCCTGCCAGCGCGACGAGTGCATTGCGGGCCTCGCTCAGGCCCGTCGGGACGGCGATGTCGATGTACGGATTCGCCGCGAGCTTCTCCCGCCCGGGCAGGATGCCCACCGTGAGGCCGCCCGCCGCCTTCGCTCCCTCGCATGCGGAAGCCATGACGCCGCCGAGGCCGCCGCAGACGACCGCGATGCCTTCCCGCGCAAGCAGCGCTCCGACGCGCCGGGCAAGCTCGCGTTCCGCGTCCCCGGGATCGGAGGCGCCGATCACCGCCACCGCGCGCTTCACTGCCCGGCCTCGTCCATGGCCGTTGCCGCGACGGGCGGGCGGTACCAGAGCGACTCCCAGAACGCGCGGTCGAGCGCATAGCCATCGAACGTGTCGCGCGCCGGGTCGGGGGCGGACGGCAGAATCCCGAAGCGCCGCATCTCGCGCACGTAGTGCGGATTGGGCCTGAACCCCGGCATGTCGAAGCACTCGCCCGAACGCAGGTACTCCCCCGCCTTCTCGATCGCCGCGAGGATCTTCCGGTAATCCGGGTCGTTCGTGTCCGCGAAGACAGGCGACGGGTTCTCGGCCGCGCGCTCGGAAGGACGCGTGAGCCGCAGGACCGCGCCGTTGCACGTGCCCCAGCCGCCCGCGGCGCGGGCGAGCGGGCCGAGCAGAACGGAAGATGCCGCCGGATCGGAGAAGTCGAAGAGGATCTCCATGCCGAGCCGCGCCGCGGGGTCGTTCTCGAGGATCACCCGCTGGTGGTTCGGGCCGTTCCGGGGCGGGGCGGGGATGAGGATCTTGCCCGCGGCATCCTGATTCGGGAGCGCGTGGCAGGCGCTGCATCGCCTGCCGAAGACCTCGTGCACGGCCCGCATGGCGCCGCCCGCCGGCACCACGCCCGTGCCGAGCGCCGCGTAGGTGCCCGCGTAGGTCGCGCCCGTCTCGATCCACGCCCATATCGTGCGCCGTTCGTTCTCCGGGAGCGTGACGCCGTGGTGGCTTCCATCGATCTTCCGCATGAGGGCGCTGGCGGAGGAGCCGATCGTCCGCGGCGGCCGATTGCCGAAGCCGTTGCCGCCGTCGGCGACCTGGTTGCGCATGATCAGCGTCCAGTACGCGTGCGAGAACGTGATGCCGCGGCCGCGCGTCAGGACGACATCGCCGCGGCGGTCCTTGTCGTTGTGGCACCCGGCGCAGCGCGCATCGAGAATCGGCTGGATGTCGCGCGGGAAATCGACCACATCGGGAATGCCCTCGATCGGCGTCACCGCGCTCGGCGGCGCCTTGAGCGCCGCAAGGAGCGGCGCGCCGCGGTTCTCGGGCGCGCGCGTGCGCTGCTCGTGGCAGCCGACGCAGCCGGTCGTCTCCCCCGGCATGACGCTCGTGAAGCTCTGCATGCGCTTGACGGCCAGATCGTTCGCATCGAGCGCCACGAAGAACACCGGCCGGTCGGCGGGCAGCTCGAAGTACGCCGAGCCGTCGGGCTCGACGGGCACGGTTCCGAGAATCCGCTCGAGCGTGAAGGTGCCGAGCCACGAGAGCACTTCCGGGCCGCCGCTGAAGTTGGCGGGTTTCGGCAGCGACTCGATGACGAGCAGCTTCGCGATCTCGCCGGGCTCGACGCCCTCCATCGCGCGGCCGCGCGTCACGTCCTGCAGCACGAGCCGCCCCGCGGGCCGGGACCGGTCGACGCGGTCGGGAATCACGCGCTCGCGCGGCCGCGGGGCGAGCGGCCACGGCTCGTGAAGCTCGAAGCCCGCGGCGCGGTCGCCGTCGGAGAGCGCGTACAGCTCCGTGCGGCGGCCGGCCTGCGCATCGACGAGCAGGAGCGCGTGCCGCTGGGCGACGAGGAAGAAGCGCTCCGAGAGCGGGTACGGGTCGCGCACGTGTCCCGGCGAGCCGGGGACGTTCCGCGCCCGGCCGCGTTCATCCGGCCCGGCCTTGCAGTCGAGCACCGTGAGCGCGCCCAGGTGCTCGGTGATGCCGTGGCCGGGCGAGAAGATCGCCGCGACCTTGTCCGTGCCGGGGATCGGCTTGGCATCGATCATGACGATGCCGGGGTGCATGTTGCCGAAGTACGCCATCTGGCCGGTGCCGTCCGGATTCACGGTCCAGAGGTGGTGGAACGTCACCTGGTTGCGGTCGATGTACTCCCAGCGCGTGAAGAGCAGGCGGCCGTCGGGCATCACCGCGGGCGTGTTGTCGTGCTCGTTGCTGCACGAGATCGGCCGCAGGTCGCCGCCGCCGGCGTCCATGCGGTACATGATCGCCACCTGCGTGTGCCAGCAGCTCACCCAGCGGTGGCAGCGCGACGAGCAGAACACGATGTCCCCGCCGGGAAGGTACGCGGCCTCGATGTCGTCGTACGGCCCGCTCGTGAGCTGCCTGAGGCCAGAGCCGTCGGCGCGCATCTCGTACAGATGGTAATTGCGCGCGCCTCCCTTGCGGTAGGAGAAGAGAATGCGCGTCCCGTCGTGGCTGACCGACGTGTCGCGCACGCCGCCGAGGGGATCGTCGAGGAGCACCCGGCACGCCTTGGTCTTGACGTCGACGGCGCAGACCCGCCCGCCGTCCTTGCCGTACATCATCTGCTCGGCGTTCGAGCTCCAGTACCCGAAGTTCGCGTACCAGTGGGGATCGGTGCCGGGCGCCCGCACCGCGACGACGACCTCATCGAGGCCGGGGGGAAGCTCGGCCGCCCCGCCGCGCGCCGCGTTCGCGAACGCGACGCACGCAACGCAGCACCACGACGCCCACGCACAGCGATGCACCCGCGCTTCTCGCATGTCGCATGTCTCCCGCCGGCCGGCGGCGCGC
>JBFZCA010000122.1:0-3883 GCA_041308205.1 Planctomycetota bacterium
GGGCCGGGCGCCAGCGTCGCGCGCTCGGCGCGCTCGCCGTCCTCGGTGACGACGATCGCCGCGCACGGCCCGCCCGCGCGGTCGAACGCCTCCGGCGCGAATTCCCACACGGCGGCCCGGCGCTCGCGGCACTCGCCGCACGGCCGTGCTCGCGCACCACCCCGCTTTCCGTGCGCCGAACAAGGAGAGGCTCCTTGCCCGAGCACCGCCGGCATATTCTTGATATGACTCAGCCGATAGGATAGCCTTGCACCGAGTGGATCGCAGTCGGGATTGCAGTATGGAATCGCGAGTAGAGGTCCGATTCACATGATCAGACCACGCGCCTACGTCGAGAGCACAATTCCGAGTTTCCACTGCGACAGCCGCACGGCACCGGAGATCATCGCACGTCGAGACTGGACGCGTCGCTGGTGGCAAGCGGCTGTCGCCCGATACGAGCTCGTCACGAGCGAGGCCGTTCTGGATGAGCTGGCCCAAGGCAAACCCGCGTCTGCTGCGGAGCGACTCGATCTTGTCAAGACCCTGCCGCTCGTGGCTGTCGGCTCGGCCATCGTAGAGATTGTGCGCGCGTATGTTCGCCACCGCGTGATGCCCGCCGATCCTGCCGGCGATGCGCTCCATCTGGCGTTGGCCTCCTACCACAAGTGCGATTTCCTCGTGACCTGGAACTGTGTCCACTTGGCCAATGCGAACAAGTTCGGGCACATCAGGCGCGTGAATACCATGCTCGGGCTCTTTGTGCCCGCGATAGTCACGCCCCTGGAGCTCCTCGGAGGGACGGATGACGACTACACCCAATGACCCGGTAATCGACGAAATCAGGGAGATTCGCCATCGCATCTCCGAACGGTTCGATCACGATCCCGAGCGTCTCGTCGAGCACTACATCGAGCTACAGAAACGCCATCAGGATCGACTGGCCACGCCGCCCAAGGTCGCCGGCGGAGAAGAAGCGCCGGCAGCATAGCGCGCCCCCTGTTGGGCGTCTGCGAACAGACGGTACTCCGGACACACGTATGTCACGCACGGACCTCGACATCGACGAGAAGCTCATGCGCCAGGCGTTGGAGCTCACCGGTGCGCGCAGCACGCGCGAGGCGCTCCTCGCGCGAGCCGGTCAATTGCTCGGGATCGGGTTCATGTTCCCGCGTCATCGGAATCCTCATCGTCTCCTACGGCGTCCTCAAGAGAATGTCCGGGAAGCGACAGGCTCTCGGTCATGCCGAAACTCTCCTTGATCTGCCGCAGCGCGCGGAAAAGGAGCATCGAGACGGCCCCGAGGGAGCGGCCCATGGCAGCGGCGACATCCTTGATCGCCATGTTCTGCAGGCACACCTGGAACACGACCTTGCGGTAGTCGGGGGTCGCATGTCGCAATGCCTCCTTGAGGCGTTCGAACCGCTCCTCGCGCCGCACCACCTGGCCCGGAGAACCACCGCGGGCATCTGCGGGTGGCCCTCCCGCGCTGCTCTCTCCTCCCTCCAGCGCCTGCAGCGACATCTCGCGATGCGCCGATCGTTTGCGCGTGCGCAGCCGCCGCACGTTCCCCTGAACGACGCGCACGCGCAACGGTTCCGTTCTCTGTGCCCTCTGTCTTCTCTGTGGTGAATCAGAAGGAGCACCACGAAGGACACCGGAATGTGATGTACTGAAGACGAAGATTCGCGAGTTCGGGATGCCCTGTGAACGGTTGCGCGATGACAAGGGCCCCGAGCCCGAGGAAATCGTCGTCGGCGAGGTGAGCGGCAGCGCCTACGCGTTCATCGCGCTCGAGCGCATCGGCGGCGTGATGGTCTACGACGTGTCGGATCCCGTGCAGCCGCGATTCGTCGACTATGTCACCAGCCGCGACTTCGCCGGCGACCCGGCGCTTGGCACCGCCGGCGATCTGAGTCCCGAGGGGATGACGTTCATCGCCAGTGAGGCGAGTCCCACGGGTACGGCCTTGCTCGCCGTGGCACACTCAATCAGCGGCACGACCGCCGTATTCGAGGTCGCCGACACCGCCGCGTACGGCCTCACGCGATAGACTGCCAGTTTGTCGAACCAGGCGCAGCGAGACACGCAGGGACACCGCGGGACCTGCGCGCCCGCGACCCGTTCTCACCGCGCCGGCAGGATATAGGCGAAGGCCTCGCCGGGCCCGAGGTCGATCGGCGCCGGGCCGGGCGCCAGCGTCGCGCGCTCGGCGCGCTCGCCGTCCTCGGTGACGACAGCGGCCGCGCACGGCCCGTCCGCACGGTCGAGCGCCGCCGGCGCAAAGTCCCACACGGCGGCCCGGCGCTCGCCGGTGACGTTCACGAAGATGCACGCCACGCGGCCGTCGCGCGCCCGCCACGCGCCCGACTCGATCGCCGGGCCCGACACCGGCCAGACGCCCGACCACTGCCAGTCCGCGGTCACCTGCGGCAGGGGTTCCCGGAAGCGCGGCGGCCGCGCCATCGCGCCCTTCGCCAGGAAGTCGCGCAGGTGATACCGCAGCCGCGCAACGCGGCGGAGGAAGGGGCCGTTCTCGGGGTCGCGCACCGACTCGGGGCCGATCCAGCCGATCTGCTCGCCGAAGACGAGCGACTGGCCCGCCTTCATGCGCAGGGCGAGCGCCGCCGTCGGCCCCCCGCGGTACGCGCGGCCGAAGAGCTGGATCGCGCCGCCGTACACGGCCGCGAACGCCGGCACCGAGTCCGCGTACTGGAAGTGCCAGGTGAGATACGCATCGAAGAGGTCGATGTACGGCTCGGCGTTGCACTCGGTCGTCAGGACGCGATCGGGGCCGATCGACGCGCGAATCCGCTCGAGCATCGGCCGGTACCCCGCCCCCACCCACCAGCTTCCTCCGGCGAGCGGATGGCCGTGCGCGGCGTTCGCGCAGAGCCGCGGCCCCGCCGCCGCGATCTGGTCGATGTACACCGCATCGAGGCCGTACTCCGGGCCGACCAGCCGCGTCACGATCTCCGTCACCTTCGCGCGCCAGAGCGGCGTCACGGGGCACATCGGAGCGAGCTTGCGCCCCGATCCGTACTCCTCGATGAACGGCGCGCCCTTGTCGTCGCACGTCGCCGCCGCGGCCACGTCGCCCGTGAAGTCCGCGAGCCCCGTGTCCCAGAGCCGCCCGTTTATGTACGGCATGACGCGGACGCCGTGCGCCTGCAAGTCCTTGACGCCCGCCGCGAAGCCGTCCTTCGCGGGGAAGTAGTGCGGGTAGTCCGTGTCGAACGGGATCACGTGCCAGTTGTACCAGTGGACCGCCGCCGGCACCCCGCAGTACCGCGCGAACTCCGCAACCGGCCCCGCGACCGCCTCGGCCGTCCCGCTCGCGAGCGCCCACACGGCGACGTCCTCGATCCACGCGGGGCTCGGACGGGCCCGCGCGCGCATCCACGGGGCGTTCGCGGCGGCCCAGCGCCGGTAGGACTGCGCCGCGTCGAACCAGTCGCCCGCGTACCCCATGAGCCGGACGCGGCCGGGCAGCGCGAAGACGTTGCCGGGCTTGCCCGCATCGGGAGCGGGCCAGCGCGATTCGAAGAGCACGGCATTGCCGAGGCCGTTGAAGGCGAGGTCCTTCGTCGCCGCGCTCGGGTCCTCGACCGCGGCGTAGAGCGCCCCGCGCGCATCGTACAGCGCGCAGAACTGCATCGGCCACCAGCCGCTCGGGTACGTCCCCTGGATCGCGAACGCGCGGTCGAACGGCGCGCGCGCCAGCCGCCCCGACACCTGCGGATAGAGGAGCACGGCATCGGCGGCCCCGGGCGCCCCGAGCGCGAGCGACGGGAACGCGACCTCGACGACGCTCTCGCCGGGAGGCAACGCCTCGACCGCAAACGATGCGAGCACGCCGCCGGCGCCGCGCTCGATCGTCAGCGCCGTCGCCAGCCCGTCGGGC
>JBFZCA010000123.1:0-6451 GCA_041308205.1 Planctomycetota bacterium
GTCCCCGGACCCGGAAGCTACGGACCGCACGGCGTGGCGCAGCCGAGCACCACGTCACCCGGCTGGTACACTGCGCAGCCGACCGCGGCGCCGGAGAGGGTCGTCCCGTCGGGGGCGGTCATCGCGCCGTTCGTGAAGAGGTAGCCCAGGACCTTGATGGCATCGGCGATGTCGACCTTGTCGTCACCGTTGGCATCCTCGGCCGCCGCACAGCACTGGGTCTTGCACGGAGCATCCGGCGTACCGAAAAGGTACCCCAGGATGCAGATCGCATCGGCGATGTCGATCTTGCCGTCGCAGTTGGCATTGCCGACATGGATGTGAACCCCCGCGCACGCGGCGACGGTCACCGTGACGTTCACGCTCGCTGTCGAGGTCCCGTCGGACACCGTGCAGGTCACCGTGTACGCGCCCACGGCCGTGAAGGTCGCGACGGCCGATGCGGGAGGATCGCCCGGAACGATCGTCGCGCCCGCGCTCGCCGACCACTGGAACGCGAGGGGATCGCCCTCGGGATCGGAGGCGACGGCCGTCAGGCTGCAGCTCACGCTCTGCCCGCAGAGCGCCAGCGCCGCGGCGGCCGGATCGACGCTGAGCGCCGGCGGCTTGTTGCCCTCGAGTGCGACTTGAAGCTCGGCCGGCTCGGTCCAATCGACTTCCCAATCGTTGGCGCTGCCCTCCTGGAAAGCCGCGAACCTGAAGGTCTGGCCCGGCATGAAGATATCGCCGAGGTCGTCCTGCGGCACGAAGAAGGAGTAGGGCACGGCGAGCTCGATGGAGTCGCCGGACGCGGCGTAGGGGAAGTCCATGGCGACGACCGCCTGATCATCCGCGGACCTGCAGAAGTAGACCTCCAGGCCGTCATCGGCGCCGTTCCGCCGGCCGATCATCACGTAGAAATCGGCGCCGATCGCATCGACGACGCCGGTCGAGCTGCCCTCGTACATGGAGTTGTCGAAGCCGGTCGCGGGATCGCTGTCGGCATCGATCAGGATATGGTAGTAGTAGCGCTGGTCGTCCTGCGGCGCGGCCGTCCCGTAGACCGTCATCCGCGCGTAGAAGGTGTCCGCGGTGCTGTGGGCGTAGACCGCCTTGATGTCGCCGTTGTCCTCGACAACATCGTCGGGATCATCGATCGACGGGGCGACGTACGCCCAGTCGGAGAAATCGCCGTCGATCGTGATCTCGACGGGGGGCGGCGGCACGGGGATGCCGCCGTCCATGAGCGCGATGATCTCGTCCTGCGTCAGCGCGCGCCGCCACAGGGCGAAGTCATCCATGTACCCGAAGAACGGCCGGGCATCGTCGACGCAGTATCCGACCCGGGCGCCCGTGTCCCAGTTGTCGTACATCGTGCGCGTCGAAAACGCCTCGCCGACGATCTCTCCGTTGATGTACAGCCTGCCGACGCCTTCCGCGCTGTCGTAGGTCGCCGCGTAGTGGACCCACTCCTCGGCCGGCACCGACCCGACGTCGTTCAAGCTGATGAAATCCTCCGCCGGCTCGACCGGCGTGCGGAGCAGGAACCGCGCCGTGTTGCCGGTCCTGAGCTCGAAGTGGGCGAGCTGCTTCGCGTACTCCCCGCCGCTCATGGGCATGAAGATCTCCATCTGGTCGGTGGTCATGGGATCGTGGTTGACCCAGGCGGCGAGCGTGATGGCCTCGGTGGGGATCGCCTCGTGCGGGATCGGCGCCGGCAGGGAGACGTAGACCGGATCGGGACCCTGAAAATGCGCGGCCCGGCCGAAGACGCCTTCCGCGAGGGCGATGCTGCCGGCCCCGAGCACCTGTCCGTCGTAGCCGCTCCCGGAGCGGTCCGGGATGCCGTCGCCTCCCACGAGCTGCTCGAAGTCGTAGTAGAGCATGAGCCCGTCCGTCAGTGCCGCGGACGCCGTGCCGCCGAGAACAACGAGCATGGTGAGAACAACCGCCGTGCGTGCCATGCGAGCCTCCTTTGCGATGCAAGCCCCGTACGTTCAAGGTAGACCGGGAGCTGCGGCGTGTCAAGCGACGATGGGCGAACGCCGCCGCGCGGCGCGCGTCACTTCGTGAGCAACTCGGCCACGAGGCGGCCGAAGGCGGCGAAGGTCAGCGACTGCGGGCCGTCGCTCAGCGCCTTGTCCGGATCGGGATGGATCTCGATCATGATGCCGTCCGCCCCCACCGCCTTCGCGGCCTTGGCGAGCGGCAGGACGAGCTCGCGCACGCCCGCCGCGTGCGACGGGTCCACGATCACGGGGAGATGGCTGCGCTGCTTCAGGATCGGCACGGCCGAGATGTCGAGCGTGTTGCGCGTCGCGGTCTCGAACGTGCGGATGCCGCGCTCGCACAGGATCACCTGCTGGTTGCCCTGCGCCAGAATGTACTCGGCGGCGGCGAGGAGCTCGTCGATGCTCGACATGAGGCCGCGCTTGAGCAGCACCGGCCGATCCACGCGCCCGACCTCGGTGAGCAGCGCGAAGTTCTGCATGTTGCGGGCGCCGATCTGCAGGATGTCGGCCTGCTGCGCCACGCGGCTCACATCGCCCGGCGCGAGCACCTCCGTGATGATGGGAAGCCCGAAATCCTCGCCCGCGCGCGCCAGGTAGTCCAGACCCTCGCAGCCCAGGCCCTGGAAGCTGTAGGGCGACGTGCGCGGCTTGAAGCAGCCGCCGCGCAGCACGTGGGCGCCGCTCTCCTTGACGAGGCGCGCGCAGCGCCTGATCTGCTCCTCGCTCTCCACCGCGCACGGCCCGGCCATGATCACGAACGAGCCGCCGCCGATCGTCGTGCCGCGGACGCTGATCTCGGTGTCGTCCTCCTTGTGGGCGCGCGTGACGAGCCGGTAGCCCATCTTGGGCGGCGGCGGCGCGGGCCTCGCGGCCGTCTCCTCGGCGGGCTCGCCGGCCACGAGATCGATCGCCGAGGGCACCGCCTTCTCGCGGTCGAGCAGCGGATAGGTGCCGAGCACCTTGAGGAACGTCGTCTCGCGCTTGAGCTCCTCGATGGCGCTCTGCGTCGCCGCGTCCGCGGTGTTGCCCTCGAAATCGACGTAGAACAGGTACTCCCACGGCGTGTTGGCCCGCGGGCGGCTCTCGAGCTTCGTCATGTTGAGGTGCGCCAGCGTCAGGATGTTGAGGCAGCGCGCGAGCGCCCCTTCCTTGTGCACGGTGGCGAGCGCCATCGAGGTCTTGGCGCGAATGCGCGGATCGACCCGCACCGGCTGCGCCGCGAGCACGAAGAAGCGCGTGAAGTTGAGCTTCTGGTTGGCGATGCCGCGCTTGAGGATCACGAGGCCGTGCGCCGCGGCGGCCTCCTCGGAGGCGATCGCCGCCTGCGAGAGGTCCTGATCCTCCGCGATCTTCTTCACCGCGGTGGCCGTGTCGACGAAGCTCTCGATGTGGCAGTTCTGGAGCGTCGCGAGGAAATTCGCGCACTGGGCCAACGCCTGCGGGTGCGAGTACACGCGCCGTATGTTGGCGAGCGGCACGTCCGCGACCGCCGACAGGCAGTGCAGCACCTCGTACACCTCCTCGCCCACGATGAAGAGCCGCGTCCTGAGCAGCAGGTCGTAGACCTCGTTGATGCTGCCCGCGGTCGTGTTCTCGACCGGCAGCACCGCGTAGTCGGCCTCGCCGTCCTCGACCGCCTCGACCGCGCCCGCGAAGGTGGGGCACGGCCTGAACGTCACGCGGTCGAGGCACGTCGAGAAGTACTTGCGGCCCGCGAGGTGGCTGTAGGCCTCCTCGATGCCCTGGAACGCGACGCGGATGATCTCGGGCTTCCTGCCGCCCTCGGACTGATCGAGGACCTTCGACTTCTGGACCTTGAGCGAGTAGTCTATGATCTCCTGGAACACGCGCGTCAGCAAATAGGCGTCCAGGCCCAGGCCGCGGCCGACCTTGAGGATCTCTCCGAGAAGCTCGCTCTCGCGCTTCTTGTCGCGGAGCATGAGGTTGCCGGCGTCCTTCTCCGAGAAGGCTTTTTCGACCAGGCGGAAGCGCGCCGCCAGGTCCTCGACGATCTTTCGGTCGATGCCGTTGATCTCCCTCCTTATGTCCTCGAGCGTCGGTTTCTTCTCGTCGGCCATGGCCGTCTCCGTGACTTCGATCCTGCCTGCGAGGCGCGCCGCTCTCATCGTTATCGGCACGCAGCCCGCCTGCACGCGACCCGGAAACGGTCGATTGTAGCCCGCCGGCGCCCGATGCGCCATGCGCGCCGCCGGCGCGCTGCCGCGGCTGCTACTGCGCGCCGGCGCCTTTCAGGGCCCCCTCGACGAGATCCGCCCACCCCTCGATCAGCGCCGCCGCGGCGTGCGGCACGGGCACGCGCGCGAAGCGCCGCAACCCCGCGCCGGCCGCCAGATGCGCCAGATTCGCATCGATGTCGTAGAGCGTCTCGAGGTTCTCCGTCAGGAAGCTCACGGGCACCACCGCGAGGCGCTTCGTTCCCCGTCGCGCGAGATCCAGCACCGCGCTCTCGGCGCTCGGGGAAAGCCACGTGCCGCGGGCGGTCCGGCTCTGGTACGCGAGCGACCATTCGACATGCCGTTCGAGAGCCCCGACGATGGCGTTCACCGTCCGGGCCACGTGGACGGGATACGGATCGCCGCGTTCGACGCAGCGCAGGGGAATGCTGTGCGCGAGGAAGAGCACGTGGTTGCGATTGTCGCCGTTCTCCGCCGGGAGGTAGGCTTTCAACGCCTCGGCCCACGCGGCGACGAGCCCGGGAAGCGCGGGGTACTCGCGGATCGGCACGACGCGCATGCCGGCCCCGGCGCAGGCGCGCTCGAGCGTTTCGATGCACGATGCCGTCGTCGTCAACGAGTACTGAGGGTACTGCGGCAGCCCCACGACATCCGTCACGCCGCTGCCCCGCAGTTCCCGGACGGCCTCCGCGATCGAGGGGCTCGCGTAGCGCATGGCAGGGAGCACGGGCATCGCCCGCCCGCGGCGATCGAGCGCGGCGGCCAAGGCCTCGCACTGCGCGCGGCTCTGCGGCGTGAACGGCGAGTGCCCGCCAATGACGCTGTACTTGGCCCGCGACGCGCGGCATCTACTCGCCGCGATGTACCACGCGAGCGGGATGCGCACCATCGCCGGGAGCGGCAGGATATGCCGGTCGCTGAAGATGCGGTACAGGTACGCGCGCACGTGCGCGGGTCCCGCGGGCGCGCCCATGCCGAGGAGGCATACCGCGGGGCGGCTCACGACTCCCTCTCCCGGGCAAGCGCCGCCAGGGCGCCGAGCATGCCCTCGTTGGTATGCGGCCGCGCTTCGCGCGCGACGGTGAAGCCGAGCGCCGCGACCTGGGCGGATGTCGTCGGGCCGATGGATACTATCATCGCGCTGCGCATGAGCTTCTCGAACTCGCCGGCCGTGACCATCGCCTGAAGCCCCCGCACGGCGGAAGGGCTCGCGAAGAGCGCCGCGTCGGGAACGCGCGCATCGAGCCGCGCAAGGAGCGGCCCCGCATCCTCGCGAGTTCCCGGACACGCCCGGTAGGACACCACGAAGCACACGCCGGCGCCGGCGTTCTCGAGCGCGGCGCCGAGGCTCTCATCGGCAAGGTCGGAATGCGGCACCAGGACCCGCTCGCCGGCAACAACCATGCTGCCGAGCAGCGAGGCGAGCGATGCGCCGGTGCCGTCGGGAGACACCAGATGTTCCTCGTATCCGACGCGGCGGAGCACCGCTGCCGTAGCGTTCCCTACGGCTGCCATCTTACCCGAAAAGCGCGTCCGCTCAAGCAACGGGGCCAGCGACCGCACCGCGTTGGCGCTCGTGAACGCGATCCAGTGGAACCGCGTCAGGTCGCCCACGGCGCCCGCGAGCGCCTCCGCATCCGCGAACTCCAGGCGGATGGCCGGACAGACGAGCGCCTCCCCTCCCATGGCCTCTATCCCCGCGACGAGCGTCCCGGCATCCTCCCGCGGGCGGGTGACGAGGACCGTCATTCCCGCAAGCAGCCCGCCGCCCCCTCCCGCGCCGCTCATGACTCGCACCCCCCGCGGGCGCGGCGCACGAGGGCCTCGCCGCCCGCGTTCAGAAGCTCCTCGGCCGCGCAAATCCCCGCCTGGGCGGGCGCATCGGTGCGGCCTTCGACAACGCTGCGGAGGCACTGCCGGCCGTCGGTCGAGAGCAGGGCGGCGTGCAGCACGAGGCGCGTCCCAACGCACTCGGCGTAGGCGCCCGCCGGAACCTGGCACCCGCCGCCCAGACGCGCCAGGAACCCCCGCTCCGCCTCGACCGCCGCGCGCGTCGCCGCATCATCGAGCAGCGTCCGGAGGTCGGCCGCGAACGCGCCGCGCCCGAGCGCGCTCACCGCCAGCGCCCCTTGTCCGGGCGCGGGCACGAACACGCGCGGATCGAGCACCTCCGTCGCGCGGCCGGCAAGGCCCAGGCGCGCGAGCCCCGCGCGCGCGAGCACGGCCCCGGCAAGGCGCTGCTCGCCGATCTTCCGCAGGCGCGTA
>JBFZCA010000124.1:0-10774 GCA_041308205.1 Planctomycetota bacterium
CCGAATGCGTCACCACGATGAGCGCCGTGCCCTCGGTGCGGTTGAGCTCGACGAGAAGGTCGGACAGCGCGTCGGCCGACTCGCGGTCGAGCGCGCCCGTCGGCTCGTCGGCAAGGAGCAGCCTCGGCTTGTTGATGAGCGCGCGTACGACCGCCGCGCGCTGCCGCTCGCCGCCCGAAAGCTCGCCCGGAAAATGTCCGAGCCTTTCGCCCAGGCCCACGCGCGCGAGAAGCTCGCGCGCCCGCGCCTCGAGCCCCTCGGCCGAGGCGCGCCCGAGCGCCGGCACGAGCGCGTTCTCGAGGCACGTGAGGTGCGGCAGCAGGTGGTGAAGCTGGAACACGAACCCGATCTTGCGGTTCCGGAACGCCGCGCGCTCGACCTCGCCCTCGTCGTTGATATCCCGGTCCCCGAAGAACACGAACCCCGCCGTCGCCGTGTCGAGCGTCCCGATGATGTTGAGGAGCGTGCTCTTCCCCGACCCCGACGGGCCCAGGATGGCGAGCGACGCGCCGGCCGCGAGCTCGAACGACACGCCCTTCAGGACTCGAAGCGGCGGCACGCCCGGGCCCATGTCGTACTCCTTCTCGACGCCCATCACCGCAAGGAACGGCGCTGCCTTCTCCCCTCGTTCGCTCATCGCATCACCTTCGCGCAGACCGCGGCCATGGCCGCGGCCGTCCGCTCCACGCTGAACTTCTCCTCGACCGCCGCGCGACCGCGCGCGCCGAGCGCCTCGAGCTTCCCGCGATCGAGGAGTAGCCCCTCGATCGCCTCGGCGAGCGCCCCCGCATCGCCCGGCGCGCACAGGACCCCGCCGCCCGTCGCCTCGACAAGCTCGGGGTACGAGCCGTGCCGCGGCTCGACCACCGGGACGCGCATCGCGAGCGCCTCCAGGACGTAGAGCCCGAACGCCTCCCCGAAGGTCGCCGGCACCGAGAGCACGCTCAGCCCGCGCAGGAAGTCGAGCTTCTGCGCGCGGCCGAGGTTGGGAAGGAACTCGACTTCGCCGGCGGCGCCCGCCGCCTCGAGGCGCGCCCGCACGCGCCCGACGAAGGCGTTGTCGTCGGCCGTCTTCCCGCCCGAGACCTTGAGCCTGACGCCCGGCAGGCGGCCGCGGCCGCGCAGCAGCACGAACGCGTCGGCGAGCACATCGAGGCCCCCGCCTTCGCACATGCGCGCGAGGTAGCCGATGACGGGCACGGCCGGCCGCTCGGCGGCAGGCGCGTACTCGCGCACGTCGACGCCGTTGTAGACGACGGCCACCTTCTCGGGCGCGAGCCCCAGGCGCCCGCACATCAGATCGCGATAGAAGGCGCTCGACGCCATGAAGGCGTCCACGTCGCGCGCGCGCTCACGGAGCGTCTCCCACGCGACGGCGCGGTCGGGCTCGGCGAGCGCGTCGAGAAAACCGTGCTCGCCCTGGAGCATGCACACGACGGGAGAGCGCAGCGCCTCCTTCAGGCGCCGCGCCATGCCGGCCAGGAGTGCGTTCGAGAGGTAGACGACATCGGGCCTCGGGAGCGCGGCCAGGTACTCGATCAGCTTCTCGAGCTCCGCGGCCTGGCGGCCGTGCTCGCCGGCGAGCATCGAGATCGTCGTCGCGCCGAGGTCGCGCGCCCGCGTCATGCCCGCCCGCCGCGCGGCCCACCTGAGGAGGATCGGCGCATCGAGCAGCCGCACGAGCCAGCGCGGCGCGCGCGCAAAGACGGGCCACTTCTCCTGCAGGTAGACGTTGACGCCGCCGAAGAACACCGGCCCGGCGGCCGCCGCCTCGACATCCTCGCCGAGGATCGGGAGGTAGAGCGGCACGAGAAGCGCGTCGTCCCCGCGCGCCGCGAAGGCCTTCACCAGGGCCGTATCGCGGAGGCAGTTCTCGCAGTAGAAGCTTCCGCCCGAGCCGGGCGTTATCTGGATGATGCGCATGGCGTGTCTCGCGGATGCGTTCGGCAGAGAGTAGTTGAGCGGAGGCGGCGCGGAATGTCAACCGCGCCGGCGCGCCCTCAGCGCGCCTTGACCGACATCGCGTCGATCTCGACGAGCAGGTCCTCGCGGCACACGTCGGCGATGGTCTCGACCGTGCAGGCCCAGTCGAGGCCCTGCTCGGCGGCGACGCGCCGGAATGCCGGCAGGTACTCGGGGCGCTTCAGGAACACGGTCGCGTGCGCGACGTCGCGAAGCTCGTGGCCGCGCGCGCCGAGGAGCTCGCGCACGACCCCGAGCGTGTGCGCCGCCTGCCGCTCGAAATCGCCCGAGTGGACGGTCAGGCCGCCCGCGTCGATGCTCGCCGTTCCCGAGACGAGCAGCCGGCTCAGGAACGCGTCGCGCACCTCGACGGCGCGCGAGAACGCCGAGCCGTAGTCGAAAGCCTCGCACTGCTTCGGGCTCTCGACGGTCCGGACCGTCACGCCCGCGCCCTCGACCGGCGCGACCGCCATGAGCCCCATCATGCAGGACCGCCCGACCGGGCAGAGCCCCTGAATGCCGGTGCTCGCGGGAAGCCACGCGGGAGCGCGCTCCCCGTCGATGAGCCCGGACTTCCGGAACACGGCGCGGCGCGCCGCGTTGAACTCGCCGTACCATTCGAGCAGCGCCGGAATGTAGATCCACGTGCGCACCACATCGCGGTAACTCAGGCCCTGGGTTTCCAGGAGCCGCCCCGCCTTCTCGAACATGTCGACGGCCTGGTCGTGTCGGGGGTGGCCGTTGCCGCTGCACGGCCCGACGTTCTGGAAGGACGTGAAGCTGACGCTGCCGTCCGCGTAGCGCGTGCCGACGGGCGCACCGTCGACCGACACGGGCTGAACGCATCCGCGCGGGCCGGCCGCCCAGATCTGGACGCCCGCCACGGCGGAGCCGTCGCACGGCGCCTGGCCGATGAAGAAGAACGCGCCGTCGGAGGAGATCCCGTACTGCCGGTACGCGGCCTCGCGCCGGGCGCAGATCTCTCCGTAGGCGTCGGCGCGGCCGTAGCAGCGCTCCTGGATGATCTCGACCCCGTAGGGCGCCAGGTAGTCCGCTATGCGGCCGAAGAACGAGGCCAGGCTTTCCAGCCGGTCGACCTGGCAGGACGGCCTGAAGGTGAGCAGGAGCTCGACGAGCCCCTCCCGGCGCAACTCGACCGCGTTGAGGCAGCGTCCGCCCCGCCGCGAGACCGTCATGCTCTTCATGTTGTCGTGAGGTGTCATTGCCACCATCGTTGCACGCAAAAAGCCTGTGCCGGCCCGCGCTGCGCGCGCGGGGATAGGGTTTCCCAGGTAGGGACGATTATACCCACTGGCCCGCATCTTGTCATGGCGGCGGATAGGGCCGGCGGGCCGTAAAAGGCAGCGCCGCAACGAATTACGGTTCGCAAATTCGCGGTGTCCGGGCGCCCGGCGTCCCGCGGCCGCCCGCGGGGGCCCCGCGCGTTCGACCTCACCAGGCGAAGCCGTACACGACGCCGTCGTCGGCGCCTATCACGAGCAGTCTGCCGGCAACGGCCGGCGAGGCCGTGATCGCCGCGCCGAGGTCGTAGGCCCAGACCTCCGACCCGTCGGCGAGGCGCACGAGGTAAAGCCGCCCGTCGCTCGCGCCCACGACGACCTTCTCGCCGCACACGACGGGCGAGCTGTCGATCATGTCGCGCGCCGCGAACGTCCACAGCCGCGCGCCGCTCGCCTTGTCGATGCAGTGCAGGCGCTTGTCGCGCGAGCCGACGACGACGCGATCGGCCGTGACCGCCGGCGCCGAGAAGAAGGCCTCGCCCTCGCCCTCGTACGTCCAGACGATGCGGTCGCCCGCCGCCTCGGGCGAGAGGTCGACGCACAGAACCCGGCCGTCGAAGTTCCCGACGAAGGCCCGGCCGCCGTCGATCGGCGTCGACGCCGCGACGTACGCGCCGGCGTCGATCGCGCGGACGCGCGCGCCGTCCGCGGCTCCTATGACGTGCAGCACGGCATCGCAGCCGCCGACGACGATCTCGCCGCCCGCGACCGCCGGCGCGCCGTTCACGTAGTTGTCGGTCGAGTACTCCCAGAGCTTGGCGCCCGTCGCGGCGTCCAGGCAGTGGACCTTGTAGTCGTAGCCGCCGATGAGAATCCGGCCGGCGCCGCCGCCGGGCGGGCGCCAGTAGTTGGCGCCGCCGATGATCTTGTCGCCGGTCTCGTACTTCCACTTCTCGCGCCCGGTCGCGACGTCGATCGCGTACAGGAACGAGTCGTCGCCGCCGACATAGAGCGTGTCCTCGAGGAGAAGCGGCGCGGCCTGCACCTGGTCCTTCGTCGGAAAGCGCCAGCGCTCCTTCCCCGTCCGCGCGTCGAGCGCGTACACGTTGCCGTCGCACGACCCGACGTAGACGGCGCCGCCCCCGATCACGGCCGAGGACGTCACGGGGGCCTTCGTCTCGAACCGCCAGGCAAGCTCGATCTTGTCGGGAAGCGTCGCCGCGGCGACGCCGCGCAGCGCCTGGTCGCCGCGGAAGATCGGCCAGGAAGCCTCGAGCTCCGGCCGAGGGGCAAGGATCGGCGGCGAAGGCGCGAGCCTGTCGGGCGTGCCCGAAAGGAGCAAGTACACCGCCGCGGCCGTGGCAACGATCACCACGGCAATCACGCAGAGCGTGGTGCGCGAGGACCGGCGTTCCCTCATACCGGGCAGTGTATCACAAACGCGGCGCGAGAGGACAGTCGGGAAGCGCGGATTCGCCCATCAGGAAGAGGTCGACGCGCCGGGCCATGCGCCGGCCGCCCGCGATCGCGCCGACGACCAGGTGCGCGCCCGTCTGCGCGTCGCCGGACGCGAAGACGCCCGTGACCGAGGTCTCCATGCTCGCGCCGGCGGCGACGTTGCCGCGCGCGTCGAACGCAACCCCCAGATCTTCGAGAAGCCCGCGGTGGACCGCGCTCACGAAGCCCATCGCGATGAGGACGAGGTCGGCCTCGAGCTCGAACTCGCTTCCCGGCACCGGGCGCATGTCGAGCTGCCCCGTGACGGGGCTCCTCGACCAGTCGAGCTTCCGGCACCGCAGGCCCGCGACCGCGCCGCGCGTCACCCTGAACTCCGTCGTCTCGACCGACCAGAGGCGCGTCCCGCCCTCCTCGTGCGACGAGCTCGCCCGCAGGATCTGGGGCCAGCGCGGCCACGGGGTCGCGTCGTTCCGGTCCTCGGGGGGCCGCGGCAGGAGCTCGATCTGGGTGACGCTCGCCGCGCCCTGCCTGAGCGCCGTGCCGACGCAGTCGCTGCCCGTGTCGCCGCCGCCGATGACGACGACCTTCCGGCCCCGCGCGTCGATGGCTTTTTCGGGCGGCACCGCCTCGCCCGCCGTCCTGGCGTTGCTCTGCGAGAGGTAATCCATCGCGAGGTGAATGCCCCCGGCCTCGTGCCCCGGGACCTTGAGATCGCGGGGCCGGCCCGCCCCGCCGCACAGGCAGATCGCGTCGAAGCGCTTCTTGAGGTAGGCCGAGGTCAGGTCGACGCCGGGCTCCAGGCCCAGCTCGAACTTCACGCCCTCCTCCTCGAGCTGCGCGAGCCTGCGGTCGAGCACCGATTTCTCGAGCTTGAAGTCCGGAATGCCGTACCTGAGAATTCCGCCCGCCTTCTTCGCCTTCTCGTACACCGTGACGCCGTGCCCCGCACGCCTGAGCTGCTGCGCCGCCGCGAGGCCCGCCGGGCCCGAGCCCACGATGGCGACGCGCTTCCCGGTCTCGGCGAGCGGCGCCATCTTGATCACCCAGCCCTTGGCCCAGGCCCGCTCGACGATGGCGAGCTCGAGCTGCCTGATCGTCACGGCCTTGCCGGCGATGGCGTTGACGCAGGCGGCCTCGCACGGCGCCGGGCACAGCCGCCCCGTGATCTCGGGGAAGTTGTTCGTCGTCTCGAGAATCCGGTAGGCCTCGCGCCACTTGCCCTGGTAGACGAGCTCGTTGAATTCGGGAATCCGGTTGCAGAGCGGGCAGCCCGCGCCGTGGCAGAACGGCACGCCGCAGTTCATGCAGCGGGCCGCCTGCTGCCTCAGGGCCTCCTCGGGCGGCAACGTCGCGAACTCGCGGTAGTGCGAGAGCCGCGCGCCGGGCGCCTGCTTGTCCTCGGTCCTGCGCTCGATGTCGAGAAAATCGGTTCGCGGTTTCGCGGCCATGACGGCTCCCAGGCGGCTCACGCCTGCCTGACCTCCTCCTCGCGCGTCTTGCGCATGCCCTTCTCGACCTCGGCGAGAAGCCCGAGCGCGCGGCGGTACTCGATCGGGAACACCTTCACGAAGAGCGCGCGCGATTTGTCCCAGTCGTCGAGGAGATGCTTGGCGCGCGCGCTGCCCGTCAGGCGGTGGTGCTCGGCCAGGAGCGCGCGCAGCTCCGCGATGTCCTCGGGCTCGATCACGCGCTCCAGGTCCACCATGTCGAGGTTGCAGCGCAGGTCGAAGTCCTGCTGCGGGTCGTAGACGTAGGCAATCCCGCCGCTCATGCCGGCGGCGAAGTTGACGCCCGTCCGGCCGAGCACCGCGACGACGCCGCCCGTCATGTACTCGCAGCCGTGGTCGCCCACGCCCTCGACGACGGCGCGCGCGCCGCTGTTCCGGACGCAGAAGCGCTCGCCCGCAAGGCCGTTGATGTAGACCTTGCCGCCGGTCGCGCCGTAGAGCGCCGTGTTGCCGGCGATGACGTTCTCGGCGGGGTCGTAGGAGACGCCGTCCGGCACCTTGACGATGATCTTCCCGCCCGAGAGGCCCTTGCCGAGGTAATCGTTGGCCTCGCCCTCCAGGACGAGCGTCATTCCCGGCGCCGCGAAGGCGCCGAAGCTCTGCCCGGCCGCGCCCTCGAACGTGTACGCGATCGCGTCCTCGGGCAAGCCCTTCGGGCCGTGCTTCTTGACGATGCGGCAGGCCAGCGTCGCGCCGACGGCGCGGTTCACGTTGCGAACGGCGTAGGTCTTCTCGACGCGCTCGCCGCGCGCGAGGGCGGGCTCGGCGTCGGCGACGACGGCCCGGTTGAGCTCGTCCTCCTCCGTGCCGTGCTCCTGCGCCTGGACGCAGCGCGTGGCGACGCCGGCCGGCGCCTCGGCGCGGTGGAGAATGCCGCTCAGGTCGAGCGCCGACGCCTTCCAGTGCGTGACGCCGTCGCGCAAGGCGAGCCTGTCCGCGCGGCCGATCATGTCCTCGACCTTCCGGAAGCCGAGGGACGCCATGATCGCGCGCAGCTCCTCGGCCACGAACGTGAAGTAGTTGATGAGGTGCTCGGGCTTGCCCTGGAACCGGGCGCGCAGGCGCGGGTCCTGGGTCGCCACCCCCACCGGGCAGGTGTTGGCGTGGCACTTGCGCATCATCACGCAGCCGAGAACGACGAGCGGCGCCGTCCCGAAGCCGAACTCCTCGGCGCCGAGGAGCGCCGCGACGGCGACGTCGCGGCCGGTGCGCATCTGGCCGTCCGTCTGGACGCGGATCCGGCCGCGCAGATCGTTCCGGACGAGCGTCTGATGGGTTTCCGCCAGGCCGAGCTCCCAGGGAATGCCCGCGTGCTTGATGCTGCTCAGCGGGCTTGCGCCCGTGCCGCCGTCCCCGCCGCTTATGAGCACCATGTCGGCCTTGCCCTTGGCGACGCCGGCCGCGACCGTGCCGACGCCGCTCTCGGCCACGAGCTTGACGCTGATGCGGGCCTCGGGGTTCGCGCACTTGAGGTCGTAGATGAGCTGCGCGAGGTCCTCGATCGAGTAGATGTCGTGGTGCGGCGGCGGCGAGATCAGGCTCACGCCCGGGGTCGAGTTCCGGACGCGCGCGATCTCGCGGTCGACCTTGTGGCCGGGCAGGTGTCCGCCCTCGCCGGGCTTGGCGCCCTGCGCGATCTTTATCTGGAGCTCGCGCGCGCTGGCGAGGTACTCGATCGTCACGCCGAAGCGGCCCGACGCGACCTGCTTGACGGCGCTGGAGCGCGAGTCGCCGTTCGGGTCGGGAACGTACCTGGCGGCGTCCTCGCCGCCCTCGCCGCTGTTCGAGGCGGCGCCGAGGCGGTTCATCGCGACGGCGATCGTCTCGTGCGCCTCGCGGCTCAGCGAGCCGAAGCTCATCGCGCCCGTCACGAAGCGCGCGATGATCGCGGCGGCGGGCTCGACCTCATCGAGCGGCACCGGCCCGGCCTCGGCCGCCCGGAAATCGAGAAGGCTCCGGAGCGTCACGAAGCCCGGCGCCTGCGAGTTGATGCTGTCGGCGAACTTCCGGTACGACGCGGCGTCGCCCGTCCGGCAGGCGTGCTGGAGCCAGTGAATCGCCTCCGGCGACCAGAGGCGGCGCTCCCCGTCCCGGCGGAAGGAGTAGAAGCCGCCGTGCGGCAGCGCGCGCTCGACGCCGCGGCTCGGCCCGAAGGCCGCGCGGTGCCGAAGCCGCGCCTCCTGCTCGATCTCCTTGAGGCCGATGCCGCCCATGCGGCTCACCGTGCGCGGGAAGTGCTTCTCGGCGAGGTCGCGGCTCAGGCCGAGCGCCTCGTAGACCTGCGCGCCGCGGTAGCTCCTGAGGGTCGAGATTCCCATCTTCGAGAGGATCTTGAGGATGCCCTTGTCGATCGCGCCCGTGTAGCGCTCCAGCGCGTCGTGGAGCGTCAGGCCGCCCTCGATCGCGCCCTCGGCGTGCATCATGGCGACCGTCTCGAGCGCCAGGTACGGGTTGATCGCCTCGACGCCGTAGGCGAGGAGCAGCGCGCAGTGGTTGACCTCGCGCGGCTCGCCGGATTCGAGGACGAGCCCCGCGCGGTTGCGGAGGCCCAGTCGCGTCAGATGCGCGCCGGCAGCGCTCACGGCAAGCAGGCTCGGCACGGGGACGCGCGCGGCCGACGCGTGCCGGTCGCTCAGGATCAGCACGGTCGCGCCGTCGCGAACGTGCTCCTCGGCCTCGCGGCAGAGGGATTCGACGGCGGTCTCGAGGGTCTCGTCGCCCTTGGCCGCGAAGGTGATGTCGAGCGTCACCGCGCGGAACTCGGGCCGCTGGGAGGTCCGGATCCGCTCCATGTCCGCGTCCGTGATGATCGGCGAGAGGAGCTTGAGCCTGTGGGCGTGCTCGGGCCGCTCGCTCAGGAGGTCGCCCTCGCGGCCCAGGAACGTCGTCAGCGACATGACGAGGCGCTCGCGAATCGGGTCGATGGGCGGGTTCGTGACCTGCGCAAAGTTCTGGCGGAAGTAGTTGAAGAGAAGCTGCGGCCTGTCCGACAGGACCGCGAGCGGCGTGTCGTTGCCCATCGAGCCGATGGGCTCGGTCTCGGTCTCGATCATGGGCCGCATCGTCACGTCGAGGTCCTCGCGCGTGTAGCCGAAGGCGAGCTGGCGCTCGACGATCGTGCGCGGGTCGTAGGCGGCGGCGCCTATGCCGCCGAAGCCCTGGAACTCGATGCGGTTGGCGGCCACCCAGCGGCGGTACGGCTGGCGGCGGCAGATGTCGGCCTTGATCTCGTCGTCGTGGAGGATGTGCCGGCGGGCCGTGTCGACCAGGAAGAGCTTGCCCGGCTGAAGCCGCCCCCTCGAGGCGATGTCCTCGGGCGGGATGTCCAGAACGCCGGTCTCCGACGACAGGATCACGCGGCCGTCCCGGGTGACCGTGTAGCGCGCGGGCCTGAGGCCGTTGCGGTCCAGGATGCCGCCGACCTGGATGCCGTTCGAGAAGGCGATGGCCGCCGGGCCGTCCCACGGCTCGATGAAGTTGGCATGGTACTCGTAGAACCCGCGCCGGTCGTGGCCCATGTAGTACTTCTCGCCCCAGGCCTCCGGGATCATCATGAGGATCGCGGCGGCGGGGCTCCGGCCCGAGAGGATCAGGAGCTCGAGCACGTTGTCGAAGCAGGCCGAATCCGAGCCCGCCTCGTTCTGGATGACGGGCAGGAGCCGCGCGAGGCGCTCGCCCCACACGCCGGGGTCCATGGTCGAGCCGCGCACGGACATCTTGTTGAGGTTGCCCCTCAGGGTGTTGATCTCGCCGTTGTGGCACATGACGCGGAAGGGGTGCGCGAGCGGCCAGCTCGGGAAGGTGTTGGTGCTGTAGCGCTGGTGGACGACGGCGATGGCCGTCTCCATGTCCTCGCAGGCGAGGTCGGCGTAGAAGCGCGTCACCTGGCGCGCCATGAACATGCCCTTGTAGGTGATCGTCCGGGAGGAGAGGCTCGCGACGTAGAAGAGATCCTTGCGCGCGAGGCCGCCCGCGGCGATCTCCTTCTCGGCGCAGCGCCTGGCGACGTAGAGCGCGCGCTCGAAGGCGTCCTGCCCGCCGGCGCCGTCCGCGACGAAGAGCTGCTTTATGTCCGGGCAGGAGGCGCGCGCCGCCCCGCCGACGGCGTTCCTGTCGTGCGGCACGTCGCGCCAGCCGAGGACGCGCAGGCCCTCGCGCGCCGCGCAGCGCTCCAGGGCCTCCATGCACGCGCCGCCGTCGCGCCCCGGCGGCAGGAAGACCATGCCGGCGCCGTAGCGTCCGGCCTCGGGAAGCGCGATTCCGGCGTCGGCGCAGCGCGCCCGCAGGAACTTGTCGGGAAGCTGCATGAGGATGCCGGCGCCGTCGCCGCAGTCGGGGTCGGCCCCGGCGGCGCCGCGGTGCGTCAGGTGGACGAGGATCTCGAGCGCATCGCGCACGGTCGCGTGCGAGGCGCGACCCTCGACGTCGGCGATGAACCCGACGCCGCACGCATCGCGCTCGAACTGGGGGTCGTACAGCCCCTGATACAACACGCCTCTCCTTCCGGGGACAGTCCCCGATTTTTTCTTTCCGGGGACAGTCACCGATTTCCCGCGCGGAAATCGGTGCCTGTCCCCGGATAATAACCCAGCCCCGCCTATGCCG
>JBFZCA010000125.1:0-4033 GCA_041308205.1 Planctomycetota bacterium
GCGACGCTCGGTATGTCGTTCGCCATCGCCATGCCGATCATGCCCTCGCGCGCCGCGAGCCACGCGTAGTACCCCGCCGCGCCGAAGTGGTTGCCGTTGAAGACCCCCGCGTAGCCGACGCCGGCGCTTCTCGCCTTCGCGATCGCGGCCCGCATGGCCGCGACCGACGACACCTGCCCCAGCGTCGAGCGCGCATCGATGACGGCCCATGCCGGGCCCTCGCGCGCGATCTCGGGCTCGGCATCGGTGCGGATGCCGCCGCCGCGCACGCGCTTCACGTAGCCGGCGAGGAGCTTCGTCCCGTGGGTGAAGACGCCCCAGCAATCGGTCGCGACGAGCGCGCCGGCCGCCGTGCGCGCGTGCGCGTCCGAGACGCCGTACGCCTGCAGGACGTCGGCGCAGAACTCGAGCAGCTCGGCCGCGGGAATGGGGTCCGGGGCGCTCGCCTGGTTCGTCATTGCTTCACGCGATTCACGATGGTGGGCAACGGCTGCCCGCGAATCGCGAGCGCCGCCAGGTTCGCCGCCGTCTCCCTGAGCTTGCGCACCGCCGTCGGACTCGCCGAGGCGATGTGCGGCGTCAGGATGACGTTCTCCATCGCGAGGAGCGGGTGGCCGGCCGGGATCGGCTCCGGATCGCAGACATCCAGCGCGGCGCCGGCGATCTGTCCGCTTTGGAGCGCCGCGACCAGCGCCGGCGTGTCGACCAGGTCGCCGCGGCCGAGGTTGACGAGAATAGCGCCCCTGCGCATGCGGGCGATTGTCTCCGCGTTGATGATGCGCTTCGTCTCTGCCGTCGACGGGCAATGGAGCGTCACGACGTCGCTCGCCGCAAGCAGCGCATCGAGCGCCATCGGCTCGCCGCCGAGCTTCCGCACCTCGGCCGCCGGGACGGCGGGATCGTGCACGGCCGTGCGGCACTTGAACGGCGCGAGCCTGGCCGCGACCTCGCGGCCGATTCTCCCGAACCCGATGATGCCGACGGTCATGTCCCTGAGCGTCCGCATCTCCGCGAGCGGGACGGCGAGCCGCCAGGCGCCCGCGCGGATCCCCGCCGTGTGGGGCACGACCTGCCGCGCGGCCGCGAGGATGAAGGCCAGCGTGTGGTCGGCGACCTCGTCGGTGCAGTAGTCGGGAATGTTGCAGACCGGGATGCCGCGGGCCGCCGCCGCATCGAGGTCCACGTTGTCGACCCCGATCCCGTACCTGATGATGGCGCGCGCGCGGCGCATCGCGCCGATGACGGCGGCATCCACCCGCGCGAACTGCGTGATCACGCAGTCGGCGTCCGCGACGAGCGCCGTGAGCTCCGCCGCGGTTGTGCACTGCCCTCCCGCGACGGCGTAGCCGAGCGGCTTCAGGATGGCTTCCTCGATCTCGAGGGACGGAAACGCGTAGTCCGTGACGGCGACCTTTTCCATGGCGGCGGCACACTCCTCTCCCGGTCCGGCGCGCGCCTGCCGGCCGCCGTTGCCGATGCGGAACGGCGCGGCCGGGGCGCGCCCGTCGCACGCCCCAGTGTAGCGACAAGGCGGGGCCGCCACAATAGTATGATAATTGGCCCTTGGCAAGCGCCCCCGCCGAGGGTAGACTCGACGCAGGCAATTATCATACTATTGATCTTCCGGGGCGGCCGCGGCCGCTGTGCCGCAGGAGGACGCGAAGACCATGGACAGCGACGCGAAGGCGGCGGGCGCCGGACTGCGGGGGGCGGGCGCCCCGGGCGCAGTGAACCTCTACCGCACGATGCTCCTCATACGGCGCTGCGAGGAGCAGCTCGTCAGGGCCTATGCGCTGGGGCTCATTCCGGGCCCCTGCCACTCCTGCATCGGCCAGGAGGCGGTCGCGGCCGGCGTGTGCGCCAATCTCCGGCCCGACGACGTCGTGTTCAGCACGCACCGCGGGCACGGCCACGCGCTCGCCAAGGGGGTCACGCCCGGCGAGCTCATGGCCGAGCTCTTCGGCCGCGTCACGGGATGCTCGCGGGGCCGGGGCGGCAGCATGCACCTTTTCGCGCCCGAGGTCGGCCTCATGGGGACGAGCGGCATCGTCGGGCCCTGCGTGCTCCAGGCGGCGGGCGCCGGCTACAGCCTCAAGCTCCTCAAGACCGACCGGGTCAGCGTCGCGTTCTTCGGCGACGGCGCGGTCGGGAACGGCGCCTTCCACGAGGGCCTCAACATGGCGGCGATCTGGGGCCTCCCGGTCGTCTTCGTCTGCGAGAACAACCTCTACGCGACCGAGGTGCCCTTCGCCTACGCCGCGAAGAATCCGGATGTCGGCGGCAGGGGCCGCGTGTACGGCATGCCGGGCGTCACCGTGGACGGGAACGATGTCCTCGCCGTCTCGCAGGCGGCCTCGGAGGCCGCCGGCCGCGCGCGTTCCGGATGCGGACCGACGCTGATCGAATGCCGCACGTACCGCCTGCGCCCGCACGCCGAGGGCATGCGCGACGGCGGCTACCGGACCCAGGCCGAGATCGACGAATGGAAGGCGCGCGATCCGATCGCCATGCTGCGGCGGAGGCTCGTCGCCGATGGCGTCGCCGCCGAGGACGAGCTCGAAGGCATGGACGCCGAGGTCAAGGCCGCGATCGGCGAGGCCTTCGAGTTCGCCAAGGGGAGCCCGTGGCCGGACCCGGCCGCGGGGGCTCGGTTCGTTTTCTCCGGGGAGTGACGCCATGCGCGAACTGACCTACACGGACGCGGCGCGCGAGGCCCTCGCCGAGGCGATGCGGCGCGACCCGACGATCTTCGTCGTCGGCGAGGGGATCGGGAAGCGCGGCGGCAACTTCAACACGACGGCGGGCCTCTACGATCTTTACGGCCCGGAGCGCCTGCGCGACACGCCCATCTGCGAGCGGGGCTTCATCGGGCTCTGCGCCGGCGCCGCCATGACCGGCACGCGTCCCGTCGTCGATTTCATGTTCGCCGACTTCATTCTCGATGCGTTCGGCGAGGTCGTGAACCAGATCGCGAAAATTCAGTACATGTCGAGCGGGCGCATCACGATGCCCATCGTGCTCCGCGGGTGCATCGGCGCCGGGAGCTCGGCGGCGACCCACCACTCGGGAAGCTACTACCCGGTCTACGCGCACTTCCCGGGATTACGCGTCGCCGTGCCGGCGACGCCCGCGGACGCGAAGGGGCTCCTCGCGACCGCGCTCAGGGGCGACGACCCGGTGCTCTTCCTCGAGCACAAGAACCTTCTCGCGACGAAGGGTCCGGTGCCGGAGGGCGAGCACTGCGTGCCCTTCGGCAAGGCCCGCATCGCGCAGGAGGGGAAGGACCTGACCGTCGTCGCCATCGCGCTCATGGTCCAGAAGACGCTCAAGGCGTGCGAGGACCTCGAGCGCGAGGGCATCGCCGCCGAGGTGATCGATCCGAGAACGGTCGCGCCGCTCGACATGGAGACGATCCTCGCGTCGCTCCGGAAGACCGGGAGGCTGCTCGTCGTCGATGAGACGTTCGGCCCCTGCGGCATCGGCGCCGAAATAGCGGCGCGCGTCATGGAAGAGGCCTTCAACGAGCTCGATGCCCCCGTGCGGCGGCTCAACGGCCGGCACGCGCCGATTCCCTACAGCCCGCCGCTGGAGAGCGCGGCGGTGCCGCAGGTCGCCGACATCGCGCGGGCGATCCGGGATCTCGTTGCAGAGTAGGGGCTCTATCCGTGAGGTCTGTGCAGGAAACGTGGCTGTGTCGCCTCTCCCCCCTTCCACGGAAAGGGGGGCGGGGGGGATTCGAAGGGTGCAGGCGCCCGCGGCGCCTGGATTGCAGGCGAAGCCTGCCGTAACAGGAGGATGCGCATGGCGTTCGAGATCCGCGTGCCGAGGCTCGGCTGGACCATGGAGACGGGGACCTTCGGAACGTGGCTCAAGAAGGACGGCGAGGAGGTCCGCGAGGGCGAGCCGCTCTTCACCGTCGAGGGCGACAAGGCCCTGCAGGACGTGGAGGCCATGACGAGCGGAACTCTGTGCATCCCGCCCGGCGCGCCCGCGCCCGGCGCGACGGTCGAGGTCGGGGCGCTCCTCGGGTACG
>JBFZCA010000126.1:0-3144 GCA_041308205.1 Planctomycetota bacterium
TATTCGTGCGGATTGCCGGCCCCGAATCGCGCGAGGCGTGACATGCGCAAGATGCTCCTGATCGCCCGGCGGGACTACAAGGCGACGGTCCGCACCAAGGGCTTCATCGCCGGGCTCCTGCTCGCGCCGGTCCTCATGAGCGGGAGCCTTGTCGTGTTCTTCGTGTTCAAGGATCGCGTGGAGACGAAGGACAAGCGCATCGCCGTCATCGACCGATCGGGCCTCGTGGCGCAGGCCGTCGAGTCGGCCGCGCGGCGCCGCAACGAGACCGAGGTCACGGACGCCGTCACGGGCGCGAAGGTCAAGCCGGCCTACCACGTGGAGATCGTGCCGCCGGAGGGCGCGGAGCCGGACGCCCGGCGCCTCGAGCTCTCGAACCGAGTGCGGCGCGGAGAGCTGCACGCCTTCATCGAGGTCGGAGAGGGCGTGCTGCACCCGCGGCGCGATCGGGAGGCGGCGGCCATCGGCTACTACGCCAAGAACCCGGCGCTGGACGATCTCCGGCGCTGGATCGAGGGGCCGATCAACGAGGAGCTGCGCCGCCTGCGGCTCGCCGAGGCCGGAGTGGACGCGAAGGCGGTCGACGATCTCTTCGACTGGGTGGGAACCGACGGGCTCGGCCTCGTGTCCGCCGACCCGGCCACCGGGAAGATCACGCCGGCGGCGCGGAGAAATCGGGCCGAGGCGCTGCTCCTGCCGCTCGCGCTGCCCATGATCCTGTTCATCATGATCCTCATAAGCGCCGTGCCGCAGCTCAACTCGGTCATGGAGGAGAAGTCGCAGCGCATCGCGGAGGTGATGCTCGGCTCGGTGACGCCGTTTCAGTTCTCGATGGGCAAGCTGGCCGGCGGAGTATGCGTCTCGTTGACGGCCGCGGCCGTCTACGTCGCCGGCGCCGTGGCGGCGGTCAGCGTCATGGATCTGGGGGCGTACATCCCGTACGGCCTGCTGCCGTGGTTCTTCGCCTACGTCGTGCTCGCCATATTCATGTTCGGAGCGCTCTTCGCGGCGCTGGGAGCCGCCTGCAACGATGCCGCGGAGGCCCAGTCGGTGACGCTGCCGGCGATGCTGCCGGTGATCGTCCCCATGTTCGTGCAGATGCCGATCGTGACGCAGCCGCACTCGACCTTCGCGACGGTCATGTCCCTGTTCCCGCTCTTCACGCCGCAGCTCATGCTCATACGGCAGGCGACGCAGGGAGGGGTGCCTGCCTGGCAGCCGTGGGTCGGCCTCGCCGGCGTCGTGCTCTGCACGCTCCTTCTCGTCTGGGCCGGCGGGCGGATCTTCCGCGTGGGGATTCTCATGCAGGGCACGCCGCCGAGGCTCGGGAATCTGCTCCGCTGGGCGATTCGGGGGTGATCGCCGCGGCGCCGCCGGGAGCCGCGCCGCCCTCGCGATGCGGTTGCCGGCGATCGCTGCCGGTCCCGGCGCGTAGCCGGGTTCTCGATGGCAGCCGTCCTCGGAGCTTGCCCTGCCGGCCCTTCGTGCAAGGAATGATCTTCACGTACGCGTGGTGAGCGAGCACGTATGGAACCCGACCAGAAGCTGCTCGGCGAGCTTGTCCGCCGGATAGTCAGTGCGGTGAATCCGTTGCGGATCGTACTCTTCGGTTCGTCCTGCCGCGGCGAGATGCGCCCCGGCAGCGATCTCGACGTGCTCGTCGTGATGCCGGACGGCACTCATTGCCGGCAGACGACGGCGCTGGTCTACGGGAGCCTTCTCGGTCTCGGCGTTCCCAAGGACATTCTCGTGGCGACTCCCGCCGGCAATCCAGGATTCGGTGGAGCTGAGCGTGTTCGCCGTCGAGACGCGTTACCCCGGCGACTATGTGCCCGTCACCCGCGACCGAACATGCACGCGCCGTCGCCATCGCCGAGCGCGTGGTTGCATGGGCCGCGGCGATGCTCGCAGGCCCCCGCACGGCCTGAGCTCGTGCGCCCGCACTCGCGCGCCTTGTCAGGACGCCCGAGCAGGGCTTTCGGCGCATCACCGTGATTGCGGAGCAGGCGACTACGGCCGCGCGGCCTTGAGCACTCTGACGCCGAACACGCCGCCCGCCGTGCTCCCCGGGTGCGCCTGGAAGCGCACCGTCACGCCGGTTTTGCCCTTCGTCATCGCCTCGGGGAGCGGCGTGACCTCGGTGTAGAAGCTGTCCGGCCGGTTGCGCTGGAGACGCTGCGTGACGAGCTTCACCCCGTCGACGAGGACGTCGAACGTCCGGCCCACATCGCTTCCCCAGTACGTGACGCACAGCTCCTGCGCCTGGTCGGGAAGCACCTTCACGTCGTACGAGAACCAGCCCTCGGCGTGGCGGTACTTCTTGTTGTTGAAGTCGCCGGAGGAGGTCCGCTCGCCTTTCAGCCGGTGGTCGGTCTCGCTCTGCTGCTCGCCGGGGTTGACGACATCGACCGTGCGCTCGTCGAGCTCCTTCTCGCGCGCCGCCTCCGCGAGATAGGCTTCTTCCTTCGCCTTCCATTCGTCGGGCGAGAAGCGGTCCCAGTAGACGACGTAGTGCCGGGTCCCGTGCATCGTGTAGAAGGGCTCGAGCGTCACGGGGGCGGCCGCGCCGCCGCCCGGCGCGCGGAATACGTGAGCGTCGCACGTGAACTTGCCGGCAGCGCCGGGGAGCGGTGCGACGGCGGCGAGCGTCTCCTCGGGCGCGGCCACGACCGCCGGGAAGGGCTTCGCCGGGTCGACTTCCGCGCACAGAACGAGCGGCCCGTACAGGAAGGCGAAGCGGTTCGCGTTGTCCCGGAAGCCCTCGGTGCGCAGCGTGAAGGGCATCGACACCTCGACCGTGTCGCCGGTCTTCCACGTGCGCGTGATGATCGCGTACGAGCCCGGCGCGGTCGAGACCGCCTGCGGCGTACCGTTCACGGACAGCGCCATGCCCTCGGTCGCCCAGGCGGGGCGCCGCACCTTAAGCGCGAGCTCCAGCGGCTCCTTGCACGTGAAGACGAGGCGTGTCGTCGAGGACTCGGGGTACTTCGTCTCCTGCCTGAGCGTGAGCCCGCGCTCCTTCCAGACGAGCTCGGACGCGATGAAGAGGTTCACGAAGAGCGTCGCGCCGGGGCCGTGGAAGTAGATGCTGTCCCCGTACTTGGCGTGGTTCTCGATGCCCGTGCCGGTGCAGCACCAGAACGA
>JBFZCA010000127.1:0-5115 GCA_041308205.1 Planctomycetota bacterium
GGCGGGGCGGGCGGCTGCGGGGGCTGCGCCGGGGCGTTCCACATGCGTCCGCGCCCGCGGCCGAACCCGGGGCCTCCCTGGGGCTGCGCGGGAGGATTTCCCATCGGTCCGCGCCCGCGGCCGAACCCGGGGCCGCCCTGGGGCTGCGCGGGAGGATTTCCCATCGGTCCGCGCCCGCGGCCGAAGCCGGGGCCGCCCTGGGGCCCCGCCGGGGGATTGCCCATCGGGCCTTGGCCGCGGCCGAAGCCGGGGCCGCCCTGGAACGGGACGTTGGGAGGCGGTCCCCACGGACGGCCGCAGCAGGGGCAGCACGCGCGTCCCTGGACGGCCGCGCGCGGCGCTGCACCTTGAAGTCTGTCGCAGACGCCGTCCTGGTTGCGGTCGACAAACCGTGGGCCGCGTCCGAACGCGGGACCGACCGGCTGCCCGAAGGCGCGACCGGGTCCGTGCCGCACCGCCGGGCCGCGTGGCGCCGCGCCCTGAAGCCTGTCGCAGACGCCATCTTGATTGCGGTCGACAAACCGCGGGCCGCGTCCGAACGCGCGAGGCTGTGCGCACGCGGGCGCGCCGGCGGCATGGTGATCGCAGACGCCGTCTTTGTTCTCGTCGGCATACGTCTTGCCGCACGCGCCGCAGCACGGCTGGCCGCAGACGCCCTGGCCGCCGGGTGCGACCTGCGGCTGTGCGGCGGACGGACACCCGGCCTGCGGCGCCGCGTCCTGCGCCACCGCAATGCTGCCCGCCCAGACGAACGCCGCCGCAAGCGCCATCGCCATCATCGTTCTCGAGCTCAACATACGTCACCTCCTGTGTGGTCCATGCTGACTTGCCATTGTAACGCTACAACACCTTCAGCAACAACCATGCCAAAGCGCTTTGCCGCGCCCTTTCCCCTCTGCGGCCCGGAAAGGCAGTCGCGGCCGCGTCGTCCTGCGGGCAAGGGGTGCAAGCCTTGCACTCAGGCCGGGGAAGTGCAAGAACTGCCCGTGACGGACGGTTGCCGCCGCGGATACGAGGTGGTACAAGAGCGGCCGCGGGCGCGTCGTTCCGGAGAAGCCGCGATGGACGAGGTCACGGTACTCATCCCTCACTTCCAGACCCTGGATGCGATCAGGCTGTGCCTGCGCGCGCTCAGGCGCTACACGCCCCCCGGCGTCCGCGTCCGCGTTCTGGACAACGGTTCGCGCGATGCGTCGCGGGACTACCTCGCGTCCCTGCGATGGATCGAGCTCGTCGACACGGGGCTCAGCAACGAGACGTGGCAGAGCCATTTCGAGTGCCTCAACGACGAGGTCGAGCGCATCGCGACGCCCTGGTTCGTCGTCATGCACTCGGATCTGCACGTGCACCACGCCGGCTGGCTCCCCTTCCTGCGCGCGAAGCTCGCGTCGGGTCCCCATGCCGCAGTGGGCCCGCGGCACCAGTCGATTCCGATGCGCGGCCTCTGGGTGCTGCCATGGCGGCTCGGCGCGTTTTTCGAGCGCACGCTCTCCGGCAGGAGCCCGCGCCTCCGTTCCATCTGCACGCTTTTCAGCACCGATGCGTTCCGCGCTGCCGGCTGCCGCTTCACGACCAGCGCGCGGCACCAGGACATCACCTTCGCGCCCGCGCGGCGGCTCATCGCGGCGGGTCACAGGGTGCTGACCCTGCCGGCGTGCACCCTGAGCCGCTACATGTTCCACACGAGCGCCACGACGCGGATCGCCAACCGGACCTACCGGAAGAACCCGGCGCGCCACGTCGCGCTGCGCGCGGCGTACTGCCGCCGTCCGGATGTCCGGGCGATTCTCGCGGACGATGCGCTCGATGCCTGAGGGAAACCCGGGGACAGTCACTGATTTGTCATCAGGGTGAAAGTGTGAGTCACCACGCCCGGAGCGACAAATCAGTGACTGTCCCCGGATTCCACATACGGTACGCTGTCGTCGTGCAGGCGTGTGAGGAGGCAGCATGCCGTTCCACTGGTTCGTGACGTTCGCCGCGAGCGCGGCGGGCGCGTGCGCCCTCTGGCGCCGGTTCGATCTGGACCCGCTCGTGAGCTGGCTCATTGTCGAGAATCTGGTCGCGTTCGCGGCGTTCGGGTACGACAAGGCGATCGCCGGAACGCGTCGCGCGCGGGTTCCGGAGCGCCTGCTCCTGGCGCATGCGCTCGCCGGCGGGTGCGCCGGCGCGTACGTCGCGATGCAGATCTTCCGCCACAAGACGGCGAAGGGGTCCTTCCGGCTGCGCTTCTGGGCGATCGTCGCCATCGAAGCCGCGGCGGTTGTGTGGTACATCTGCGGCATGCCGCCGATCCGGCAGTGACGGAGCTTCCCGCCGGCATGGATGCGCAGGGAGCTCCTGCGGTAGAATAATGACGTACACGCACGGCCGGGAAACCCCCGGTCGGTAAGAGGACACGACGGATGATCGACCTCCTTCGGCGTGTCGAGCCCCGGCGGGCGTCGCGCGGACGCTGCGCCGGCGGGACCTGAGCGGGCGACTGCCAGGGAGACGCATGGCGCGGCTCGACACGTTTCGACACATGTGCTCGCACAGCGAGAGCTCGGCCGGCGGAAACGGCGGCGTCCGGCGGCTTCTCGCCCCTATCCTGACGGCCTTTCCCGGCCGCGCGCCGCAGTGCGGCGCATTCATTCCCGTATGTACCCTCACCACAAGGGAGCCACGCCCATGAAGAGCCTCGTCACCGTCGGACTGCCCGATGTGCAAGCCGTGTACCGCGGGTTCGAGAGGGAGCTCTGGGAGCTCGTGATGGGCGAGCAGATTCACATCGGCGGCTTCGCATCGTCGATGGCGCTCGCCGAAAAGGCGAGGATCGGAGAGGGGATGCGCGGCGTCGACCTGTGCTGCTGCACGGGCGCCGGCATGCGCTTTCTCGTGCGCTTCCGGGGCGTCACCGCCATGCACGGCGTCGACGCGACGGCCGAGGTGGTGGAACTGGGCCGCCGCCGGTGCGCCGCGCAGGGCCTCACGGACTCGATCGCGTTCACCGTCGCCGACGCCTGCGCCACCGGCCTTCCCGGCGCGGCCTTCGATTTCGTGTGGGGCGAGGATGCGTGGTGCTACGTGGTCGACAAGGACGCGCTGATCGCCGAGGCCGCACGCGTGCTCAAGCCCGGCGGCGCCATTGCCTTCACGGACTGGATCGAGGGGCCGGCGGGGCTTGCCGAGGATGAGGCGGCCCATTTTCTGGCCTTCATGAAGTTCCCGAACGTCCTGAACATGACGGAGTATCGGGCGCTCCTCGGTGCGAACGGCTTCCGGGTCGAGACCGCCGAGGATACGGGCGCGTTCGCCCCGGCGGCCGACCTCTACATCGCGATGTTGACCCGGCAGCTCGCCTACGATGCGCTCAGGATCATCGGATTCGACATGCCGCTCATGCAAGCGATGGGCGCGGAGATGGAATTCATGCGGCAGCTCGCCCGCGCGGGGAAGATCGCGCAGGGGAGATTCACGGCGACGAAGACGAGCTGAGCGGCGCGCGCCGCACAGGAGGGTGCAATGAGCGGATGCACAGGCAAACGTCCCGAGGGCCGCGGAGAGCGTCTCGAGGAACGGGACCCGTGCGAGAGCGCGCCGGCGCCGAGCACGGGGCCGGCGGCGCGCCGCGACGGCGCGTTCGCGTGGTTCGGCGACATGATCGAGCATTGTCATGCCTACGCGTCGGCGGCGAGCGCCGAAGGCAGGCCCATCGTCGGCATCATGTGCGAGTACACGCCGCGCGAGATCATCATGGCGGCGGGCGCCGTGCCCGTCTGCCTCTGCGGCGGCTCGGCCGAGACGATTCCGGCCGCGGAGGAAGAGCTTCCCTCGAACCTGTGCCCGCTCATCAAGTCGACGTACGGCTTCTGCATCGAGAAATCCAACCCCTTCCTGGAGATGGCGTCGCTCATCGTCGGCGAGACGACCTGCGACGGCAAGAAGAAGATGTTCGAGCTCATGGCGCGGAGAAAGCCCATGCACCTCGTCGAGCTCACGCAGAAGAGCGATGACCCCGAGGCGTTCGCGCACTGGCACGCCGAGCTCGGCAGGCTGAAGACGGCCCTCGAGGAGCGCTTCGGCACGGTGATCACCGCCGATGCGCTCAGGGCGCAGATCGAGCGCATGAACAAGGAGCGCGCGCTGCGCCGGAACCTCGCGGTTCTCATGCGGCGCGTGCGGCCGCCGCTCACCGGCCTCGAGCTCCTGAGCCTCAAGACGAGCATCGCGGCCATGCCCGAGGCGCTCGCGCAGTACCAACGCGCGCGCGCGGAGCTCCAGGGCGCGGAAGGGCCGCCCGACATGGAACGGCGCGTGCGCGTGCTCCTCACCGGCGTTCCCGTCGTCCACGGCGCCGAACGCGTGGTCGAGCTCATCGAGTCGGCGGGCGGCCTCGTCGTCGCCGCGGAGAACTGCACCGGCATGAAGCCGATCCTCGAAGATGTCGATCCGAATGCGCGCGACCCGCTGCGCGCGGTCGCCGAGAAGTACTACCGGCTGCACTGCTCGGTGATGACGCCCAACACGCGGCGGCGGGAGTCTCTCAGGGAGCTCGCGCGCGACTACCGCGCTCAGTGCGTCATCGAGCTCGTCTGGCAGGCCTGCCTGACGTACGACGTCGAGGCGGCGCTGATCAGGCGATTCGTCGAGGAAGAGCTGCACCTCCCGTACCTCAGGATCGAAACCGACTACTCGCCTTCCGATTCGGCCAGAATCCAGGTGCGCGTGGAGGCGCTGTACGAGACCGTGCGGCGGAACGCGAAAGGATGCACCCGGGCGTGAACGGACGCGTCGTCTACAGCTCGCCGTTCGTGCCCGCCGAGCTCATCGCGGCGCATGGGTTCGTGCCGGAGCGCGTGATCCCGCGCCGCGGGTCTGCGCCGCCCGAGGGCGTGTGCCCCTTTGCCCGGGCCTTCGCCGACGGTGTGTGCGCCGGCACGGGTGCGGCGGCGGCCGTCTTCGCGACCCTGTGCGATCAGATGCGCCGGGCGTTCGAGGCCGCGCGGCGCGAAAGCTCGCTGCCGCTCTTTCTGCTGCACGTGCCGCACACGTGGCAGACGGCCGGCGCGCGCCGGTACTACGCGGCCGAGCTCGACCGGCTCGGGCGGTTTCTGCAGGGGCTCGGCGGCGCGC
>JBFZCA010000128.1:0-16811 GCA_041308205.1 Planctomycetota bacterium
AGGAACTAGTTCCTGCGCCGGGGGCAGGAGAGCGGAAAGCCGTGGTTCCTGTTCCTCGCCCACTCCTCGCCGCATTTCCCCGTGCAGGCGCCCGCCGAGCGGGCGGACAAGTACGACGCCGTCTACCGCCGCGGCTGGGATGTCCTGCGCGAGGAACGCTTCCGGCGCATGCAGGAGATCGGCCTCGTCGACGGCGGACGCTGGAAGCTGACGCCGCGCTCGATCGTGCCGGTCGACCGCGACGACATCGCCAACGGCTTCTCCGGGATGCCCAATCCCGCGTGGGATTCCGTCGGCGAGGTGCGGCAACTCGACTGCGCCCGGCGCATGGCGGTCTTCGCCGCCATGGTCGAGCGCATCGACCACGGCGTGGGCCTCCTCGTCGACAGGCTGAAGGCGACGGGCGCCCTCGAGAACACGCTGATTCTCTTTCTGAGCGACAACGGCGCGTGCTACGAATGGGGCCCGTGGGGTTTCGACGGCGAGTCGCGCCGCGGCCTGACGGCGCTCCACGCGGGCGATGACCTGCGGAAGATCGGCGGCCCCGGCACGCATCACTCGTACGGAAGCGCCTGGGCGAATCTCGGCAACACGCCGCTCCGGCTCTACAAGCACTTCACGCACGAGGGCGGCATCGCCACGCCGTGCATCGTCAACTGGCCGGCCGGCATCGGCGCCCCCGATCGCTGGATCCGCGAGCCGGCCCACGTCATGGACGTGATGCCAACACTCCTGGAGGCGGCGGGCGCGCGCTACCCCGCAACGTTGCGGGGCAACGCGGTCACGCCCATGGAGGGGCGGAGCCTGCTCCCGCTCCTGCGCGGCGGCCGGTTTCCCGAGCGGTCGATCGGATTCGCGCACGAGGGCGCGCGGGCGCTTCGCAAGGGCGACTGGAAGATCGTCTGGGGAAAGCGCATGCCGCACGAGATCCGCTGGGAGCTCTACAACCTCGCGCAGGACAGGTGCGAGACGGAAGACCTCGCCGCGCAGCACCCCGACCGCGTCGAGGCCATGGCGGCCGAGTGGGAACAGTGGGCTCGAAGGGTCCAGGTGATCTACGAGGCGCCCGCGACCGCGAGCGCGGGCGATGCGAGCGCCGGCCCGACCGCATGGGACACGCTCGCCGCCGGCGGCGACACGATGATCGCCAGGTGGGAGCACGACCTCGCCGCGCGCAACGGCTTCGCGTGGCCGCTCCAGGACGTCGCGGCGATCTTCTCGGGCGCGGATGCCGCGCTCTGCAACCTCGAGTGCTGCGTGGCGCTTGTGGGAGCGCCGGCCGACAAGGGCGAGCGCTGCCCCTTCTACTACCGGGCGAGGCCCGAAATGCTCCGCTGCCTGACGGCGGCCGGCATCGACATCGTCACCGCGGCGAACAACCACGGCGGCGATTACGGACCGGCAAGCGTTCTGGACACCCTCAAGTGGACGAACGAGGCGGGGCTCGTCTGCACCGGCATCGGGAAGGATGCCGCGGAGGCCGCGCAGGCGCGGCACGTGCTCATCGGACGCACGCGGGCCGCCATCTACGGCCTCGATGCGACGATGCCGCACTTTGCGGCGGCGGCCGACAGGCCGGGCTCGAACTGGATCGCCGAGGGCGACCTCGGGGCATTCACGGAGAAGATGCGGCTTCTCGCCGCGGCGCCGCGCGCGCCCGGCGAGCTCCTCATCCTCACCGTGCACTGGGATGACAACTGGGTGCGGGAGGTGCGGACGGCCGAGCGCGCGATGGCGAAGATCGCGTTCGCGCACGGCGTCGACCTGATCCTCGGGCACAGCGCGCACAGGCTCAAGGGCATCGAGGTCATCGATGGGAGGGTCGTCCTCTACGACATGGGCAACCTCCTCTTCGACTGCCTTCTCAAGGAGGAGGGGCAGATGTCGGCCGTGTTCCGGCTGCATCTCTCTTCGCGGGGAGTCCACCGCGTGGAGGTGCTGCCCGTCAGGGCGATCGAGGGGCGGACGAGGCGCGCAACGGCGGAGGAGAACCGCGCCATCATCGACGAGATGAAGCTCCTCTGCGCGCCCCTCGGCACCGCGCTGAAGGAAGAGCGCGACGAGACCGGCGCGCTCATGGGAGTCGTCGATGTGCCCGCGCAGGCGGCGAGGGGCGAGCCTTCCGGCGCGGTCTCGCCGGCGCCCGCGCCCTTTCCCCGAACGCGCGAGTTTTCACCGCCGCGCAGCGAGCAGCCGTTGCGCGATGCCGTGCCGGCCGATGCGGTCAAGGTCGATCCTCCCCGAGAGCTTGCGCCGGGCATCGAGCTTCTCGGATTCAAGCTCCCCGCCCGCGCGCGCGAAGGGCGGATTCTCACGATCACGACGTGGTGGCGCGTCACACGCGAGGTGAAGGGCGACTGGCTCGTCGGCTTCGAGCTCGCCCCCGCCGGCGGCACGACGCTGCGGCGCGGAACGCCCTGGTACACGCGCCACGACCCGGGCGACTGGCTCCTGCCCCTCTCGCGAATCCGGCCCGGCGAGATCGTCGAGGACTCGTATCCGGCGCGCCTCCAGGAGCTGCCCGCCGGCGACTACGGGGCGCGGGCGATGATCCTCGACCCGGCGCTGCCCGAAGACCGGATGATCCTGGCGCCGCCGCAGGTCCTCGGCAAGGTGTCGATCGAGGCGGCGGCGTCGGACGGCTGAGCGGCGGGGGCGAGGGCATTTCGTCCGCCGGCGCCGATTGCCGCTCGCGCTCCCGGTCACGCGGTGTGGCCGAGCCTCGTAGGGGCCCCGGACCACGGCTTGATCTTCTTCAGCGTCCCCGCGAGGGCGGACTCCGCAACCTCGGTGTCGTAGGCCGCCTGTGCACGAAGCCAGTAGCCGTTCGACAGACCGAAGAACCTGCAGAGGCGAAGATCCGTGTCGGCGGATATGGAGCGCCTGCCGGCGACGATCTCGCCGATGCGCTGGGCCGGCACGCCGATCTCCTTGGCAAGGCGGTACTGGGAGATGCCCATGGGCTTCAGGAACTCCTCGGACAGAAGCTCGCCCGGGTGCAATGGGTTGAGCCTGGTCATTGTCATCACCTTCCTAGTGATAACCCGTGATCTCGACGTCTTCCGCACCCGCCGCGGACCAACGGAAGCGGATACGGTACTGATCGTTGACTCGGATGCTGAACTGGCCGGAGCGGTCGCCTTTGAGCGCTTCGAGCCGGTTCCCCGGCGGCACGCGCAGATCGCCGAGCACGCCCGCGATCTCAAGTTGGCGGAGTTTGCGCCTCGCGACCGACTCGACGTTGACGAAACGTCTGACCCGGCGTCCGCGGGCACGTCGCTCCGTATCCGCGTCCTTGAATGAAACGATCATTCGATGGATAGTAACGCGAGACGTGAATAACGCCAAGCGTGACTAGCGGATGGCGGCCCCGCGCGGGTGTGCAGGCCGCGGGCGGCGCTCGCCGGGAGCGAGGCGCCCCTTGCGTCAGGGGCGCCATGCCCTCCCATCTCCCTGTGTCCGCCTCCGCACGTCCTTGATGCCCCCAGAGCCCGTGGATAGCATCGACCTCCGTGTCGTCGAGAACGCCCTCCCGGGAGATGCTCATGAATTCGCACGAGCCGGCGTCGGAAGGACAGGAGACCTCGCGCAGTCGAACCCGGCAAGAGATGCGCCGCCTGCGCGCACCGCGTCTTCTTGCCGCCGCCATCCTCGCTCTCGCCGCCGGGGCCGGCGCCGCGCCGGCCCCGGACGCCCTCGCCCTCATCCGCCGGGCCGGGAGCGCCGAGGACGAGACGGCGCGTTTGAAGATCCTCCGGGATCTTCGCGCGGCCCCCGCGCTCGATGCGCAGCTCGCGGCTGATCTCGACCGGATGATCGCGTTCGTGGAACGGTGGAACGGCGAGTCGTCGCTCTACCGGTGGTTCGACAAGGAGATCCGCACGACGGTCGACTACAAGTTCTCGCTTGGCGCCGGATCGCCGCCCGAGCCGCTCGCGTGCTTCTATCGCGGCCGCATGCTCACCTGGGTCGTCAACGAGTACGGGAACATCATCGGCTACCACGAGGAGCGCCGGCGGTTCCTGGACCGGGCGGTTCGCGATTTCCGCATCGCCGCGGCCGCGTTTCCCGAGAACCGCGTGATACGCATGTACCTGGGGGAGCCGGTGCCGCCCTCCGTCGAGTACCCGGCTCCCGCCGGCGCGCCCGCGTGGGCGGCGTTCCAGCGGGAGGGCCTCGAGCGGCTCGCGGACATCGTCCTGTGGTGGATCCGGAACCGGCTCGGCAAGAACGGCGAGTACGGCGGCGGGTGGGACGATGACTGCGAGATGTGGCGGCACTGGGTGCCGCTCATGATCGCCTTCGAGTACCCGGAGGTCGAGGCGGCCCAGGCCTTCTTCTCGCGCGCGCTCCTGAGCCAGGACTACATGAAGGACGGCTACACGAGCCATGTCTACGATGTGGAGCACACGGCGGAGCCCTCCTCGGACACCATCACGCCCATGATGCACCTGGCGCCGGACGACCGGGAATGGAAGGAGCGGGCGCTCAGGATCGCCGCGCTGATGCGCGAGCGCTGGTGCGGCCGGAACGAGCGCGGGATGCTCCAGTTCAAGAGCACGTACTTCAGCGCGCAGCGGGTCGACGGCGATCCCGCCCGTGCCTGCGATACGCCGTACCACGCGGTTGCCGTCCTGCCGGTGCTCGTCCTCTGGCTCCGCACGGGAGACCCCGAGCTCACGGCGCTCTTCTCGGCGTGGCTGGACACGTGGGTGGACGCCGCGGCCCGCAGCGAGCGGGGCAAGCCCGCCGGCGTCGTGCCGGCCGCGATTCGCTGGCCCACGGGCGAGCCCGCCGGGCCCGGCCCGAACTGGTGGGATCCGCGCCACCACGGCGAGCCCAAGCTCTACGAGTGGCCGAGCGCGGTGAGCATGCACATGGATCTCCTCCTCCTCGCCTACCACATGACCCGTCAAGAGCGCTATCTCGCGCCGATCCGTTCCATGGCGGCGATTCGACTGGCGTGGTTGAAGGAGGGCGGCGGCGAGAAGGCCGAACCGGGCTCGGCGCGCTGGTGCGGAAGCAAGCTCGGTTTTCTCGCCGGAACGCTCGCCAAGCACAAGCTCCTCACGGGAAGCGCGGAGTTCGACGAGATCCTGGCGCGGGACTACGCGTCGCTGTCCATCTCGGAAGGCGAGGCGGAGAGAAAGTCGCTCACGCGCGCGCTCTCGCGCAACGCCGAGGCGCTGCGCATCAATTTTCCGGGGTATACGAGCGAGGTGCGGTTCACGGACCGCGTGCTCACCTTCCCGCGGCTCTTCGGCGCGGACATGATGTTCGCCGAGGAGGTGCCCGCCGCGAGCCGGCGGCCGCAGCCCGAGCTCCTCTACGCGACGGCCACGGGGGACCGCGGCTCCTTCGGCGTCTTCCCGGTCAATGCGGTCAAGTGGCTGACCCCACCGCGCGACATCGCGGCGCTCGTGACGCGCGCGGGACGCGATGGCTTGACCGCGGAGCTCTTCCATTTCGGCGAGGCGCCGCGCGCCATGGGAGCCGAGCTCTATCTCCTCGCCCCCGGCGAGTACGAGCTCACGCTGGCGGACCCGGCCGGCGCCGCGCTCGCCCCGCCCGCGGCCTTCCGGGCGGCGGGCCCGCGAACGCGGATCCGCTTCGAGTTGCCGGCGCGGAGGTTGTGCGTCGCGCGCGTTCGCGTGCGTTGAGGGCAGCGGGGCCGGGCTACAGGCGTCTCGGTGCGAGACCGAGTTCAGCGGCCGAGGACGAGGTCGATTCCAGCCAGTACGGACTCGATCTTGGCGCGCGACAGCTTGCAGACACGTTCCGTGAGCATGGATTTGTCCAGCGCAACCATCTGCGAGACATTGGCGACGGAGTCTTTCGGGAGCCCGGTCTCGCGCTCCGGCAGGGCAACATTGCCCGGGGCATCCGCCCACTTCATGTTGATCGAGAGGGGAACGCACAAGACCGTGGCGATCCGGCTTCGGTTGAGCGCGTCGCCCTGAATGATCAGCACAGGACGCCGAAAGCCGGGCCCCGAGCCCACAGGCGGAGGCATCTCGGCCCGCCAGACCTCGCCCTGCGAGATCACCATTCGCTGCGCTCCAGCACGCGGCGGGCCGCGGCAGTCGAGAACTCGTCGCTCCGTTCGGCAACCCGGTCGATCACGTGATTGAACGCCTCGGTGACCTCATCGGGGGAGTGCCGCGTCACGTATTCACGCAGGGCGTCGCTGAAGAGCCTGCTGCGCGATCTTCGCATGCGCTTGGCGAGTCGTTCCGCCTTCTTGAAGATATCGTCCGGAATCGAAACGGCGGTTTTCATACTAATAGTATAACCGCCTCCGACGTGACCGGCATGGCCCCCGCCACACACCGGGGATCTGCTCCGATCCCGGCGGGCGCTCGCTGCACCTCGCGCCGTCCGTATGCTACAGTGTGCCCGAGAGAACGGCAGCGACCCGATCGCGCCGATCGGGGTCGCCCGGAAGGAGCAGCGCATGAACGCACCCGCCCACGCGGCACGCATCGGTTTCATCGGCACGGGCGTCATGGGACGCAGCATGGCCTGCAATCTGCGTGCCGCCGGCCATTCGCTGGCGGTCTTCACCCGCACCCGCGCCAAGGCCGAAGATGTGCTCGCCGCGGGCGCTGCCTGGGCCGACAGCGCGGGAGCAGCCGCGGAGGGCGCCGACTTCGTCATCACGATGGTGGGATTCCCGTCCGACGTGCGCGACCTCTACTTCGGCCCGGACGGCATTCTCGTGCATGCGCGGCCGGGCGCCGTCGTCATCGACATGACGACCAGCGAACCTGCCCTGGCCCGCGAGATCCACGCCGCGGCGCAGGCCGCCGGCATCCATGCGCTCGATGCGCCGGTCTCGGGCGGCGACATCGGCGCCCGCAACGCCGCCCTGTCGATCATGGTGGGCGGCGACCGCGAGACGTTCGAGCGCGCGCTGCCTGTTCTCAGCGCCATGGGGAAGACGGTCGTCCACCAAGGGCCGGCGGGAAGCGGACAGCACGCCAAGATGTGCAACCAGATCGCCATCGCGTCGGGCATGATCGGCGTCATGGAGGCTTTGCTCTACGCGCAACGTGCGGGGCTCGACCCCGAAACCGTCCTGCAATCCATAGGCTCGGGAGCGGCAGCGAGCTGGACGCTCTCGAACCTGCAGCCGCGGGCGATGCGCGGCGACTTCGCGCCCGGCTTCTACGTGCGCCACTTCATCAAGGATCTGGGCATCGCCTGCGCCGAGTGCGAGCGCATGGGCATCGCCGCGCCGGGCCTCGCCCTGGCCCGCGAGCTCTACGAGAAGGTGGCGGCGCTCGGCGGCGAGTCGCTCGGCACCCAGGCGATCTACCTGGCGCTCGAGGAAATGAGCCGCTGACGGGAGAATCCGGGGACAGTCACCGATTTCGCTCTTGACGCCGGCAGTACGCACAGGCCGGCGGGGTGAAATCGGTGACTGTCCCCGGATTCTCCCGCCGGATCGCCCGCGCGCGCGAACCCCTACGCGCGCTCCTTCTCGTACGGCCACATGGCCACGCCGCCGTCCAGGACCTTCACGTCCTTGAACCCGGCGGCCCTGAGTATCAGCGACGCCTCGTAGCCCCGGAGCGACACCTGGCAGAAGGCGACGATCTCCTTGTCCCTGGGAAGCTCGCCCAGGCGCCCGCGCAGCGCGCCGAGCGGGATCAAGACGCTCTTCGGGAGCCGCACCTCGGCGTGCTCCTTCGGCGAGCGCACATCGAGGAACACGAAGTCCTCGCCCCGATCGAGCTTGGCCTTCACGTCCTGCGCGCTGATGCCGATCATGAGGCCCGCGCGCTTGTTGCGCGCCACGTTCGCCGCCGTGATCAGGTTGTCCATCGCCGGCGCGTAGGGCGGCGCATACGAAAGGTCGAGATTGGCGACATCGTCCACGGTCATGCCGGCCGTGATGGCCGCGGCGGCCACATCGATGCGCTTGGCGCCCTCGCCCGGGCCCGTCGCCTGAACGCCGAGGAGCCGGCCCGTCTTCCTGTCGGCCACGAGCTTCATCATGAGCGCTTTCGACTGGGGCATGTAATGCGCCTTGTCCGGCCCCGGCGCAAGCGCCGTGACGACGTCCATACCCAGGGAGCGCGCGGCGCGCTCGGTCAGGCCCGTGCGCGCGACGCAGAAGTCGAACACCTTGCAGACCGCGCTCCCCAGGACGCCGGGAAACGCCTCGTCGCCGCCGCAGATGTTGACGGCGGCCGTGCGCCCCTGCTTGTTCGCGGTCGAGCCCAGGGGGACGAAGCACGGCCGCCCGGTCACGCGGTCGGTGCACTCGACGCAATCCCCCGCGGCATAGATGGCGGGGTCCGAGGTGCGCATGCGATCGTCGACCTTGATGGCCCTGGTCGTCTCGCCGATCGCGAGGCCCGCGGCGCGCGCCAGGGCGACGTTCGGGCGCACGCCGATCGCCAGAATGACCATATCGGCGGGAAACTCGCCCTTGTCCGTCCGGACGTGCGTCACCGCCCCGCCGGCGCGGTCCCGGCTTTCGATCGCCAGCGCCTTGGCGCCGGTCATGACCTTCACGCCCTTCGATTCCATGTGCCGTTCGACCAGGCGCGCGACCTCCCAGTCGAGCAGGCCGAGAATCTGCGGCAGCATCTCGACCACCGTCACCCGGCAGCCGTGCGCCGCCAGCGCCTCGGTGGTCTCGACGCCGATGAGCCCGCCCCCGATGATGACGACGTCCTCGGCTCGGCGCTCGGCCAGCAGCGCCTTGATCCCCTCGGCATCGTGCACGCCGTGCAGCGTGAACACGTTCTTCCTGTCGACGCCGGGGATGGGCGGGATCACGGGCTCGGCGCCCGTCGCAAGCACCAGGTTGTCGTACGGAAGCCAGGACTCCTTTCCCGAGGCGAGCGTCTTGACGCGCACGCGCTTCCCGGCCCGGTCGATCTCCACGGCCTCGGTGCCGTTCAGGACCTTCAGGTTCTTGACCTTCTGGAAGAAGACGGCGTCCCTGACGACGCCCGCCGGCGTCTCCATGAGGTGGTTCCGTTCCCGGACATCGCCCGAGATGTAGTAGGGAAGGCCGCAGCCGGCATAGGAGAGGAAGATGCCCTTCTCGACGATGGTGACTTCCGCGTCGGGCCGCATGCGCATGATCTTGGACGCGGCCTTCGGCCCGGCCGCAACGCCGCCGATGATCACCACCTTCATGATGCCGCCTTTCTCTCGAGAAGCTCGCTTCCTGCCGGGCTCGCCGTCCGGGAACACGCCGGCGCCCGTTGCGCACGGCGCCGCGCGCGGGCGATTCCGGAACGATAGTATCCAAGACGCCGGGCGGGATCAACCGCGCGCGGGCTTCTGACGGCCCCCGCGCGCGGCTGCGATACTGGATGGCGCGTGCGATGCCTCGTTCAGCGCGCAGCAAGTCGAACCGAACGCAACCGCACGGAAGAAGCGATCCCCCGTGATGCCGGAAGGACATGGAGCGCTCGGCCGCCTGACGGGGCAGTTACGCCCGTCGCCGACCTTTGACCCTATCCCGGACCAATCTCACGCAGGTGATGGCGGCAAGGAGCCCGACCTGAAACAGAAGGCAGCCCACGATTCCGAAGCCGAGCCAGTAGGAAGCGCCCACCCAGAACAGGATGCTCAACGCGGGCCAGAGGACTCGCGGCGCCTTGTCGATCTGCGCAGCCTTGTAGAAGACGGCCGCGCATGCAAGCATCAGCAGCACACTGATCGTCGGGCTCATGTCGTGACCTCCGAGGAGCAGCCGATCTCCGGCGTCAAGCCATATCTTCTCATACGATAGCATGCCGAGGCCGGCGCGGGAAGGACGAAACCGCGCAGAGGGCGCCGGACAACGCTTCGGCTACGCGGCGCACGGGGACCGAGGACGGCACCCACGCTGCCACGCGGTCCGCCCCCACTCGACACGCCGCCGCGCGCCGATCACCGTCCGAGGATGTGCAGCGCGCTCACCTCGAGCGTCGCGCTCCGCTCCCTCGCGTTCATGCCGATCGAGAGTCGCGCGACCTTGTCGAGGTCGAGCTTTCCGTCCGGATCGGGATCGTTGGCGCCGCTCAGGGTCAGGCTCTTGAAGTCGACGACGGCGACGTGCCACGCGCCGTCGGCGGGAATGATGGAACGCGAGGTCAGGTAGCCGACGTTGTCCGCTCCCTCCCAGAGGATCACCCGCACATCGGCCGGGTTGAGGCACCGGGCGCGGAACGCCAGGGCGCACGCCGAGCGCAGGTCGACACCCGCGGGCAGCGCGAAGGTCGGGTACACCCACCTATCGCCGTCCGCGAAGGTCGCATCGAGCCGCCACGCGCCCTCGGCCGTCCGCGCGACCGTCATGGCGCCGCCGCCGGCTATGTTATGCCGCCATGCAGCCGGGTTGTCGATGGCAAGGGGCATCGCGCGTGGAAACGCTTCCAGGACCTCGGCAAGCTCGGGCTCGCCTCGCACGTCGATCGCGAGGGGAAGAACGCTCGCGCCGTTTCGAGCGCGCATCGCGAATTGAACGCCGTTCCACCCTCCCCGGGCGATGACGCGCCCGAGATCCGCCTCCCAGGCGATGTCGGCATGACCGGCCGCTTCGATCCGCACGGCCGCGCTCGCTTCGCCGCCGAGGAGCGCGGCGCCCGGCGGGAGTTGCACGTTCAAGACGCCCTCGACCGGAGAGCTCGATGCGTTGAAGATGCGAACCCGAAGCGGCACCCGCCCGTTGCGCCCCTTCACGATCTCGTAGCCGCCCGGTCTTGGTTCGAGCGCCGCAGGATCGAACTCGAACCTGAGAAACACCTCCGATGCGGGCGGCCGGGGCGCCGGCGGGGCTTTCTTCCCCGCGCGCCAGAGCCGCATCGCCTCGGTGTCGCGCCGCAGGCGGTCGCCGAGAGCCGCGCCATCGAGAACGACATAGGTGAGACCGTCGGGGATGGGGACCGCGCCGCCGGCGTCGAGCGCGAGCGCCCGCCCGTCGATTCCCGCGGCGCTCACGACAGGCACGGGGAGGCGCACGGTCGCATCCGGCGCGGCTTTTCCCGTGTAAATCACGGCCACCGTCCGCTCGTCCGACTGGAAGACGCGCGCCCGCAGGACTTCCCCCTTCCCGCAATCGAGATCGCCCGCGTACTCCATGCCGCCGAGCGCCGCGGCAGCCTGCGCGTACGCGGCCATGCAGCCGAGCGGTGTCCCCGCGCGGCATGCCATCCCGAAGTTGTTGGCGTTCTCCTCGTAGAAGGGATAGACGAAGGCGAAGTACCGGGCGATCCCGCAGGCCTTGGCCTCGACGGCCTTCATCACGATGTCGAGCGCGCTCTCGCGGTCCTGATCGAGCGGCGGCCGGTCCGGTCCGCGCCGCCACGGCCGCCCGCACTCCGTGAGCCAGAGCGGCAGCCCCTCCCGCCCCGATCTCTCGAGCCATGAACGGTAGCTCGCGACGAGCGCCTCCATGCGCTCGGCTCGATCGTAGGTGTGGAAGCTGATCGCATCGGCGCACTGGAGGATCCCGTTCCGCGCCGCGCAGGTCACATACTCCTCGAGGTAGTGGGCGAAGACGCCGGCGACGACGGGAACCGAGAGCCGCTCGCGCTCGGCGCCGCAGAGGAGCGCCTTCAGGAGCGACACGTACTGGTCGGCCGGATACTCGCCGCCGAAGCTGATCTCGGGCTCGTTCCAGATCTCGAGCGCGCCCCAGGTCGCCTGCCACTGCCGTACGAAGCGACCCGCTCCCTCCACCGCGCCGATGAGATCGACCGGGTATCTTCCCGACCTCCCCAGGTGCGCGGGCGCGTCGTGAAACATCTCGAGCACGCGCACGCCGTGCCGCGCGTAGCACCGCCGAAGCGTGTCGTAGCGCCCGCCTTCATCCCATTGCCATCGGTCCTTCGCGGGATTCACCTGGCCCCAGCGCACGCGCTCGCGCGACATGCGGATGCCGGAGCGGCGCAGGGCCTTTACGAGGCCCTCGCGCACGCTCTCGTCGGCGACGAGCCAGGACAGGGCCGAATCGATGGCGAAGAAGGGATCGGCCGCATCGCCGGCAGGCGGCAGGGCCACGATGCCGAACCGCCGCTCCGCCGCCGTGAACTCGATCTCGTGGTATCCGCGAGGCAGCGTGACGTCGACCTCCGCGGCGCCGTCCGCCGCGGCCGCCTCGCCCGCGGCCTCCTGCCGCCCCCACAGGTCGCATATTCGATACTCGAGCGCCGCGGGCGCCTGCCCGCCCGATACGCGCCACGCAAGCCGCGCCGGCGCGTCCGGCTCCACGTAGAACTGATCCACGGTCGCGGGACGAAGCACGAGCGCACCCGCCTCGGCGGCACGCAGCACAGCGTCTCCGGCAAGCACAACGAGCAACACGAGCGCAGCGATTCGCATGGAGCCTCCCTTGGTGCGCGTGTTCAGACGCTCGGGCCGCGGCGTTCGGACCCGACCGATTCCTCGCCGTTGCCGGCGTCTCTCAGGATCGCGCCGTACTCGTCTATGAACCCGACCCCGCCGTGACGCTGCACGTACTCGGCATCGATCCACGCCGCGAAGGTCGTCACGTGGCCGATGCCGCGCGCGCGGTACAAGGCCGCGTCGCGCCGGCAGACGTCCGCGCGCCACGGCAGCTTGACACCCGGACGCTTCCACCCCGAGAACATCGAGACGTCGAGCCAGTACTCGAGCGCCTGCGCCGTCCCCGCCTCGAACACCGCGAGGTTCGCATCGAGGAGATCGACGTAGCCGCCGTTCGTCGCCGGGTCGGGGCCGCCGCCTCTGCGCGTCACCGCGTCGCGCGCGCCGAGCGGCTGCGTGTAGTCCCGGCAGATGGGGGCGAACTCCAGAAACACGCCCGTGAGGGGTTTCACCTGCCGCGGCGGCGCGAGCGTCGACTGGTACGCAAGGTGCGCGAGCTGCGCCCCCACGAGCCGCCGCCGCAGCGCCTCCAGAACGTGGTTCTCGACGAGCAGCGCCTGATCGCTCGCTCCCAGGCCCTTGCACCGCGGGCATTGACACCAGGGCCGGCCGTCATCGGGCCAGTAGAAGAACCGGCCGGTCGTCGGCGCGAGCACCGCGGCGATGCGCGCGGCGTTCTCGGCGACGGTGTCGAGCGCCGCCTTTGAATGGGGACACAAGTTCGCGTCGGGGGTGCGATTGCCGGCCGCGTCCTGCCTGAACATCCCCGGGTCCTTGGCAAAGAGGTCGCGCGGCAGGAGGTCGCGCATCGCGTGAAGCTCGTATTCGACCTGCAGGCCCAGCGCGCGGCATTCGGTGAGGAACCGCACGCCCGTGTCGGACGCGATGAAATCCGTGACGGTCGCGAGCTTCTCGCCCGTGTGCAGCGCGATCGTGGTCAGGCCGGCGCGCGCGGCCCGCGCGGGCCAGTCGCGCAGGCTCAGATCCGAGGGATAGATGACCACGCCGCGCGTCTTGCGCGCGGACTTCGGCGCGCGCTCGGCGCCGGCGGCACCCGCCGCCCCTTTCGCACCGAGAGCGCCCGTCGTCGCCGCCGCGGCGACGCCGAGAAACGCGCGACGGGAGAGCAGCGATGGCCGCATACCCGCCATCGAGCGCCTGTTGCCGCACCTGGAGAGGTCGATCTCGAACCGCACGCCGTCGATCGTACTCGACGCGCCCGCGGCTATCAACGCGCGTTCGACTCGGCGCCGTCGTCACCTCGCCCCGCCCTTGCCCCGCAGGTAGCTCTCCCATGCCTTCGCCGCGGATGCATCGAACGGCACGCGCTCGCCCGTGAGAAAGCACAGGACGCCGTGGAGACGCTTCCGGCGGTCGGGCGGCGCGGCCGCGAACGCCCGCACGAGATCCGGCACGAGCTCCCGCGCCCGCGCGCTCTCGATCGCGCGCGCCAGGTGCTCGAAGAGCGTCGCGTTCAGGTCCTCGCCCGCGAGGACGCGCAGCGTCTCGATGTCGCGCGCCTCCCGCGCGCAGCGGATCTTCTCGAAGCTCGCGCGCCACGCATCGATGCTCCTCGCGTTCGGGTTCGCGATGCCGGTGAGCGCGGCGAGCTTCTCGGCGGCGAACCGCGCGATCGCGGCCGAACGGCAGGCGAGCAGCTCGCCGAGCGGCACGATCAGATTCTCCCTGTGATCGACCGCGTAGCTCTCGACGACTTCCTTCGCGAGCGCAATGAGCCGCGGGTCGGCGCTCTCCGCGAGCGACGCGAGCAGCGCCTTCGCGGACACGTAGCCGCCGAGCTTGCGGACGAGCACGCGGTCGTGATCCGTCGCCGAGCCGGGCCCCGTGAACAGCGCCGGCGCCGACGTCAGAAGCGGCGCCGCGGCGGTCGACCGCGCGAGGAACAGCAGCACGAACGACGTCCCGACGGGCGTGAGCGGCTCGTCGCCCCAGCTTCCGTCCTCCTTCTGGCTCTCGACGAGGAACGCCGCCTCTTCCTGGTACCAGTCCCGTTCGCCGATGCACGCGATCTCGCCCAGATCGAACGCCTTCTCGACGCTCCAGAGCGTGTAGTAGTAATTGCGCGTGAGGCTTCGCCAGCGGTGCAGGCGCTGCGCCGTAAAGGTGTCCCAGCGGCGGTCGAGCCACAAGAGCCCCTGATCGATGGCGGCATCGAGCGGGGCGCCGCCCGCCCGGAGCATCTTCTTGGCCGCGAAGAGGTTGCCGACCGTCGCCGCGGTCATCGCGAAGTACGGGAGGCGCGAGTCGGGCGCGTACACCCAGCCGGCGGGCGTGCCCGAGAGCGCGCGGCGCGGTGTCGATTTCTCGATGGCCGCGAGATCGACCTGGTACACGATCTCGGTCTGGTGGGCGCTCGTCTCGGGCGACTGGAGCGCCAGACAGGCCTTCGCGAAGCGCTCGACCGCCTGGGGCGGCACGGCGATGCCGTGGCGCTGCCCGATCGCCAGGGCCAGCACCGCGAACTGCGTGTTGGAGAGGTCGTAGGTCTTGGCGGTCGGCCGCTTCTCGTACGACCAGCCCCCGGTCTTCTGGACCTGCGCGGCGAGAATCCAGTTGACACTGCGCGCGAGCAGAGCGTGCGCCTGCCCCGTCATGCGCTTGGGCGCCCGGTCGGGATCGAGGCCCCGCACGATCTCCTTGTGGCGCACGTCCAGGGCGATGGCGACGAGCGCCGCCGAGTAGACGTGCGTCATGGGGAGCGACTCGATCGTCCGGAAGAGCCGCACGACGAGGGGGTCCTCGGGCGACCTCCCGGCGCTCAGGAGCGCCGCCGCGTAGAGCGCCCGTGCGCCGAGCGGGTAGGCGAAGTCGGGCGTCGTCTTGTCATCCGCAACGACCCGGGCGAGGTACGCGCCGCCCTTCTCGAGGGCCGCCCGGATCCGGGCCGGCGACACCGGCTCCGCGGGGGCCGCCGGTGCGCCGGGCGCCGGTCTTCTCTTCACATTCGGGGCGCCGGCAGCAGCAGCGGCTGCGGCATTGGCGGCGCCGTCCGTGTCGGCCGCGGCGGCGGTATTCAGGGTGTCCGTCGTCGCCGCGGCGGCGGCCGCGACCAGCACCGCGAGCGCTGTGAGGCGTGTGGCGGGCATTGGCTCCTCCTCTCGGGAGCCTCCTTGAGAAAAAAGCGTGCCGAATGCGGCCGACTGCCTCTCCTGCGCGAATAAACGGGGTCGGCGTCCGGATCCGGACGATTCGTGCGGACGGTGCGGACGGCCGGGCGCGACCTCCCCAAGCCCCCCGCAGGCGGTTATAATGGGCCCCTCACGCTGGATTTCGGCGGGCGAGGAGAAGACGAGCGCGCCGGTCATGGAGAAGACACGCATGCACACCAAGACGGACAGGAAGACGGCCGAGCACAAGGTCAAGGACATCGGGCTTGCCGACTGGGGCCGCAGGGAGATCGAGGTCGCGGAGAAGGAGATGCCGGGCCTCATGGCCACGCGCGAGAAGTACGGGCCCCGCAAGGCGCTCGCCGGCGCGCGCATCTCCGGCAGCCTGCACATGACCATTCAGACGGCCGTCCTCATCGAGACCCTCCGCGAGCTCGGCGCCGACGTGCGCTGGGCCTCCTGCAACATCTTCTCGACCCAGGACCATGCCGCCGCGGCCATCGCCGCGTGCGGCGTTCCGGTCTTCGCCTGGAAGGGAGAGACGCTCGAGGAGTACTGGGACTGCACGCTCGCCGCCCTCACGTTCCCCGGCGGCAAGGGCCCGAACCTCGTCGTCGATGACGGCGGCGATGCGACGCTGCTCATCCACCGCGGCTACTACGCCGAGGAAAACCCGAAGATTCTCGATGCGCCGACGGACAACAAGGAGCTCAAGATCATCAACGCGCTGCTCGCGCGCACGCTCGAGGAGCGCCCGCGCTTCTGGCACGGCGTCGTCGCCGACTGGCGCGGCGTGTCCGAGGAGACGACGACGGGCGTCCACCGCCTCTACCAGATGGCGGAGCGCAACGAGCTGCTCGTGCCCGCGATCAACGTCAACGACTCGGTCACGAAGAGCAAGTTCGACAACATTTACGGCTGCCGCGAGTCGCTCGTCGACGGCATCAAGCGCGGGACGGGCGTCATGATCGCCGGCAAGACCGCGCTCGTCTGCGGCTACGGCGACGTCGGCAAGGGCTCGGCCGAGGCGCTCGCCTCGAACCACGCGCAGGTCTGCGTCACGGAGATCGACCCCATCTGCGCGCTCCAGGCCTGCATGGCCGGCTACAAGGTCGTGACGATCGAGGACGCGCTGCCCTACGCGGACATCGTCGTGACCGCCACCGGCAACTGCGATGTCATCACGATCGACCACATGCGCCGCATGAAGGACCAGGCGATCGTCTGCAACATCGGGCACTTCGACAACGAGATCCAAGTCGATACGTTGAACGCCTTCCCCGGCATCAGGAAGACCACGATCAAGCAGCAGGTCGACAGGTATCTCTT
>JBFZCA010000129.1:0-11585 GCA_041308205.1 Planctomycetota bacterium
CGCACGGCGCCCGAGCTCATGGCGGCGGCGTTGCGCGCGGGCGTGTGGCTTGCCGCCCGCACCGAGGGCGGCACGGCGGCGCCGCCCTCGCCGATCGGGTTCTACTTCGCGAAGCTCTGGTACCACGAGGATGCGTACCCGATCATCTTCGCGATCGAGGCGCTCTCGAAGATGCTGCACGCGCACGGCTGAGCGCGGGACGCGGGCCGTTGCCCGCGGCGCGCTCGCTCGCTATCCTGGGACGCAGGTAACAGCGCCCATGAAACCCGATCTTGAAGCTTTCATCGCCGCGTGCCCGGGCCTCGACGAGCGCCTCGTCGGGGAGCATCTCGCGCGGCTGGCCGAGGACTACTTCGGCGTTTTCAGCCTCGAGGAGGCGGCCGCGCACCTTGCGTGCATCGCCCGGCTGTCGCCGGAGAATCCGGTCGAGGTGCTGTTCGATTCGGGCGAGGGACGGCGCCTCGACGCGACCGTGCTCGCCTTCGACCATCGCGGCGAGTTCTCGCTGATCGCGGGGTGTCTCGCGGCGCTGGGTTTCAACGTGTCGTCGGGCGACATCTTCACCTGCGGAGCCGAGCGCGATGCGGCGCAGGATGCGCCGCGGCGGCGTCCCGCGAGGCGCGATCGCGCCGCCGTCGATCCGCGCGCCCGGCGCAAGATCATCGACCGCTTCTCGGGCGAGATTCCGCCCGGCGCCGACCGGGAGGCCTGGTGCGGCGAGGCGCGCGCGCTGCTCGGCACGGTGCTGGGACTGCTCGATCGAGGCGATGACGAATCGGTCCGGAAGGCCGCGCACCTCGTCAACGACGGCGTGGCGCGGCGGCTGGCCGAGATGCAGGTCGACGCGGCGTCGCTGCTCTTCCCCGTGTCGATCGAGGTCGACAACGACGCGGGGCCGTGGACGTCGCTTCGCGTCGTGTCGCAGGACACGCCGATGTTCCTGTACGCGCTGAGCAACGCGCTCGCGCTCCAGGGCATCGCGATCGAGCGCGTCAGGATCAGGACGCACGGGCATCGCATCGAGGACCGGCTCGATGTGCTGGACGCGCGCGGCCGCAAGATCCTCGAGGCCGAGCAACTCAGCCGCATCAAGCTCGCGGTGCTGCTCACCAAGCAGTTCACGTACTTCCTGAACCGCGCGCCCGATCCGTACATGGCGCTCGCGCGCTTCGAGCAGCTCGTCGGCCGCGTGCTCGAGGCGCCCGAGCACGGCCGCTGGGTCGAGATGCTCTCGAGCCCCGATGCGCTCAAGGACCTGGCGCGGCTGTTCGGCGCGAGCGAGTTCATCTGGGAGGACCTCATCAGGCAGCAGTACGAGACGCTGCTGCCGATGCTCGCGCCGCACCTGGGGGGCCGGCGCTTCGCGGACAGCCCGGCCGCGCTGAAGCAGTGTCTCGATGCGGCGCTCGCCGGCGCCGAGACGCTCGAGGCGCGCTGCCGCGTCCTCAACGAGTTCAAGGACAGGGAGCTGTTCCTGATCGACCTCGACCATATCCTGTGCCCGTCCCACGACGTGCGCGAGCTCGCCGAGCACCTCACGCGGCTCGCCGAGGTCGTCGTCGCCGCCGCCTGCCGCTGCGTGTACGAGGATCTGGTCGCGCGGCACGGCGAGCCGCGCACCGTGGCCGGGCTGCCGGCGCGCTGGGCGGTGTTCGGGCTCGGCAAGCTCGGCGGTGTGGCGCTCGGCTACGCCTCGGATGTCGAGCTTCTCTTCGTGTACAGCGACAGCGGGTGCACGAGCGGCCCCGGCGCGATCGAGAACTCGGAGTTCTTCGGCGCGCTCGTCAAGAAGCTGAGCGCCGCGATCGCCGCCAAGCGCGAGGGCATCTTCCAGGTCGACGTGCGCCTGCGGCCGTACGGCCTGTCGGGCCCGTGGGCCTGCAGCCTGGAGAGCTTTTGCGATTACTACGGCGCGGGCGGCAAGGCGCATTCGTACGAGCGGCTCGCCCTCGTCAGGCTGCGGGCGATCGGCGGCGACCCGGAGCTCGGGCGCCAGGTCGAGCGCCTCAGGGACGAGTTCCTGTACGCGGCCGACAGCATTCGAATTCCCGAGCTGCGCGAGCTCCGGGCGCGGCAGCTCAAGGAGAAGGTGCCGCCCGGCGCCTGCAACGCGAAGTTCAGCCCGGGCGCCCTCGTCGATCTTGAGTACGATGTCCAGATCCTGCAGCTCATGTACGGGAAGGACCGGCCGCGCCTGCGCACGCCGCGGATTCACGAGGCCCTGGCCGGGCTGTCCGAGGCCGGCGTCCTGAGCGCGGACGAGAGCGCGCATCTGGGCGAGGCCTACTATTTTCTGCGGCGGCTCATCAACGGCCTGCGGATGCTGCGCGGCTCGGCCCAGGATCTCTTCCTGCCGCCGATGGACTCCGACGAGTTCACGCATCTCGCGCGGCGGATGGGGTACGAGCGCGGCGGGCCGCTCGAGCCCGGGCAGGCGCTGCGGGCCGATTTCGAGACGCACACGGCGCGCGTGCGCGCGTTCATCGAGCGGCACTTCGGCCGCGAGTCGCTGCCCGGCCCCGCCGGCGCGAACATCGCCGACCTGGTGCTCTCCGAGCAGATGCCCGAGGACGCGCGCCGCAAGATCCTGCTCGGCCTCGGGTTCCGCGACCCCGCGAGGGCCCGGGTCAACCTGCGCGGCCTGGCGGGAAGCGGCGCGCAGCGCGATGCGTTCGCGCGCCTCGCCGTGCTCGCGTCGGACTACCTGCGCGGCGTTCCCGACTGCGACATGGCGCTCAACAACTGGGAGCGGTTCGTGAGTGCGCTCGCGGGCGAGGCGCGCGAGCGGCACTTCGCGCTCCTCATGCGCCAGCCGAAACGGCTCGAGATCCTGATGGGGATACTCGCGGGGAGCCAGTTCGTCGCGGACACGCTGATCCGCGACACGGAGTTCCTCGACTGGGTGACCGACCCGGGAAACCTGCACGCCGTGCGCGACACGGCGGCGCTCGGCCGGGAGCTCGCGGGCTGCGGCGATCTCCCGCACGATGCGTGGCTCAACGCGGTGCGGCGCTTCAGGCGGCGCGAGATCCTGCGGATCGCGACGCGCGACATCTGCCTGCGCTCTCCGATGACGAGCGTCGTGAGCGATCTCTCGAGCCTTGCCGAGGCGATGACGAGCGCGGCGCTCGAGCGCGTGTGGCGCGACCTTGCCGCCGAGAGCCGCGCGGCGGGCGTCGGCGATCCCGAGCGGCGGTTCTGCATCCTGGCCTTCGGCAAGCTCGGCGGCGGGGAGCTCAACTACAGCTCGGACATCGATCTCCTCGGCGTGTGCGATGATGCCGGCGCCGATCGCGAGGCGCGCGTTCCGCCGATCTTCGACCGCGCCATGGAGCTCGTCCATCGGGCGCTCTCGGCGCACACGGAGGAGGGCCACGCCTATCGCGTCGACATGCGCCTGCGGCCCTACGGGCGCGCGGGGCACCTCGTGTCCTCGCGGGCGGAGCTGGTCGAATACTACCGCAGGCGCGCGGCGCTCTGGGAGGTGCAGGCGCTCCTCAAGCTGAGGCCGATCGCCGGCGCGCTCGATGTGGGGCGGGGACTTCTGGACGACCTCGCGCCGGCATTGTGCGCGCCGCGCAACGCGGCGGAGGTCGCGCGCTCGATCGATGCGATGCGCGACAAGGTCGCGCGCGCCGGCGGGCAGGACGGCATCGATGTGAAGAGCGGGATCGGGGGGATCCGCGATGTCGAGTTCCTCGTCCAGGGGCTGCAGCTCGCCGCCGCGTCGCGGACGAGCGCCGTCCTGTCCGGCAACACGCTCAAGGCGCTCGACCTGCTCGCGCGGGAGGGCGTGCTGCCCGCCGAGGCCGCCGCGCAGCTCGCGCAGGACTACGCGTTCCTGAGGCGCGTCGAGCACTGCCTGCAGATCATGGAGGATCAGCAGATCCACGTGCTTCCCGAAGGCGAGGCCGAGCGCGAGGCGCTCGCCCGGAGAGTGCTCGGCGGCGCGAGCACGGCGCAGGACTTCATGACCGCGCTCACGCAGTGTCAGGACCGCGTGAGGGCCGCGTACGTGCGGCACCTGCGGGAGGGCGGGGCCGGCACGCGGGGATGAGCGCGCGGGCGAGCGCCGCAATTGCTACTTAGTCGTATCTTGTCTTTGAGGAAGCTACATTCCGGTCTGAACCCAGCCGTGCACGGAGCGGCGCCGCGGCGGGGAAAACGCGCGCCCGAAAGACGTAAATCTATACTCGCAATGAGGTTATAGAACGCGGGCGAGCGCGCGGGCGCGTCTTTGGTACGACAATTGCTTTTGTCTCCTTGCGTTCACACCACGCGCGGTTGTGCGCGGGCTTTCGATTCACGCACAAGGAGAAGCACATGCTCGGACTCAAGACGGCCGGAGACGTGATGGCGTTCGTCGCCAAGGAGAGGGTCAAGATAATCGACCTGCGGTTCATGGACTTCCCGGGGCTGTGGCAGCACTACTCGGTGCCGGCCTCGGAGATCGGCGAGAGCACGTTCGAGCACGGCAGCGGCTTCGATGGCTCGAGCATCCGCGGCTGGCAGGCCATCAACGAGTCGGACATGCTGGTGAAGCCCGTGCCGTCGACGGCCTTCATCGACCCCTTCCTCAAGGAGAAGACGCTGGTGCTCTTCTGCAACATCTGCGATCCGATGACGGGCGCCGACTACACGCGCGACCCGCGCAACATCGCCCGCAAGGCCGAGAACTACCTGAAGGGCACCGGCCTTGCCGATACGTGCTTCTTCGGGCCCGAGGCCGAGTTCTTCATCTTCGACAGCATCAGGTTCAACCAGAACGAGCACGAGGGCTACTACCACATCGACTCGGACGAGGGGCAGTGGAACACGGGGCGCGACGAGAACCCGAACCTCGGCTACAAGATCAGGTACAAGCAGGGTTACTTCCCGGTGCCGCCGGCCGACAGCCTGCAGGACATCCGCACGGACATGGTGCTCGCGATGGAGGACATGGGCATCAAGATCGAGGCCCAGCACCACGAGGTCGCGACGGGCGGCCAGGCGGAGATCGACATGCGCTTCGCGCCGCTCGTCGAGGCCGCGGACAACCTCCTGAAGTACAAGTACGTGGTCAAGAACACGGCCAAGAAGTACGGCAAGACCGCGACGTTCATGCCGAAGCCGCTCTTCGGCGACAACGGCAGCGGCATGCACTGCCACGTCTCGCTGTGGAAGGGCGGCGTGCCGCTCTTCGCCGGCAACGGTTACGCGGGGCTCTCGCAGATGGCGATGTACGCGATCGGCGGACTCATCAAGCACGCGCCGTCGCTGCTCGCCTTCGCCTGCCCGACGACGAACAGCTACCGGCGGCTGGTGCCGGGGTTCGAAGCGCCCGTCAACCTGGCGTACTCGCGGCGGAACCGGAGCGCCGCGATCCGGATTCCGATGTACTCGACCTCCCCGAAGGCGAAGCGCCTCGAGTTCCGCTGTCCGGACCCGAGCTGCAACCCGTACCTCGCCATGTCGGCGATCATGATGGCGGTGCTCGACGGCATCACGAACAAGCTGGATCCGGGCGAGCCGCTCGACAAGGACATCTACGACATGCCGCCCGAGGAGCTGGCGAAGGTGCCGCACACGCCGGGGTCGCTGCGCGAGGCGCTCGAGGCGCTCAGGAAGGATCACGCCTACCTCCTCAAGGGCGACGTCTTCACGCCCGACGTGATCGACACATGGATCGCCTACAAGATCGAGAACGAGGTCCAGGCCATGGAGCTCAGGCCGCACCCCTGGGAGTTCGCGCTGTACTACGACATGTAAGAAAATCCGGGGACGAGAGAATCCGGGGACAGTCACCGATTTCCCCGCGGGAAATCGGTGACTGTCCCCGGATAATGCCCCCTACCCCGGTAGACTCCGAGACCCGATCCCCCTTACAATAGATGCTCTGTGGCGGTTGTTGTGCGTCCTGAAGATGTGAGCGGGGATTCCCGTCCAGCCTCTTCTGACAACCGGTTGGATTGACGTCTTCTTGGCTTCGGAGGAATGGCATGTATAGGGGTGGACTGGTCGGGGGGATGGTTCTTGCCTTGTGTTTCTACGCCGCGCCCGCGTTTGGCGGCGATCCCACGTGCGCGGCCGGCGCCGGCACGGTTCCCGGCGACCTCGTATGGGAAGGCGTCGAGGGAGCCGCCCGGATCGGCACGAGCGTGGCGTGCGCCGGCGATCTGACCGGCGACGGTCGCGCCGAGCTCGTTGCCGGCGCCCCCTACGCCATCGAGAACGATGTCGAGTGCGGCAAAGCGTACATACTCGCCGCGCCCGAGGGCGCAGCGGGTGCGATCCCGGTGACGGGCGCGACGGTGCTGACGACGATCATCACGGCCAAGAAGAACTCGCTCCTGGGGATGGCGGTCGCGGGCATCGGCGACTTCGACGGCGACGGCTTCAACGACCTCGCCATCGGGCTTCCCGGCGCGCCCGGCTACGTCGACGGCGACGGCGATGACAACGTCGCCTACACGGGCGCCGTCCAGATCATCTACGGCGTCGCGAGCATGCCCGCGATCATCGATACCGATCCGGAAACCGCGACGCGCATCGTGGGCGCCGGCGCGGGCGAGCAGACCGGCTTCGCGCTGGCGGCCGCGGGCGACATCAACGGCGACGGCGCACCCGACCTCATCATCGGCGCGCCGCGCGCGCGCAACAGGACGAACAGCCTCCTGGACCAGACCGGCCGCGTGTACATCATCTTCGGCGGCCGTCCCCGCCGCGCGGTCATCGACCTCGAGGACGAGGCCGACGTCACGATCGAGGGCGGCCAGAGCTACGCGCGCCTCGGCACGGCCGTGGCGGGCGTCGGCGACGTGAACGGCGATGGCGTGGGCGATGTCGCGATGGGCGCGCCCCACCTCGACACGAGCGGGTACGTCGACGCCGGCGAGGCCCTGGTCATCTACGGCTCGCCCAGCCTCCCCGCCGAGATCGACTCGACCGCGAGGCTCGAAGGCATCGGCTTCAAGCTCCTGGGCCGCGGCAACAGCATCAAGCTCGGCTCGGCGGTGGCCGGCGCGGATGTGAACGGCGATGCGTTCGCCGATCTCGTCGCGGGCGCGCCGCAAGGAGGCGACAAGCAAGCGGGCAGCGCGTACATCGTCTTCGGCGGCAGCGCGCTGCCGGCGGATCTCACCATAGGCGGGCTCGGCGACATGGGCGTCGCCATCGCCGGCGCGTATTCCTACGGGTATCTCGGCGCCGCCATCGCGGGCACGGGCGACATGAACGCCGACGGCGTGGACGACATCGCCCTCGGCGCGCCGAACGCCCCGAACGGGGTCTTTCCTTCGGCCGGCGCGGTCTTCCTGCTCAACGGCCGCGCGTCGTGGCCGCAGACTGCCGGCGTCGGCGACATCGCGAGCCGCACGATCCTCGGCGCGCGTGCGTACGCGGGCTTCGGGGATGTCCTGTCCGGCGCCGGCGACCACAACGGCGACGCCGGCCTCGATCTTGCCGTCGGCGTTCCGCGCCAGAGCCCGAACGATGTGTCGTGCGCGGGGCAGGTCAGCGTGTTCCTGGGCGAGTTCATCCCCGGCCCGAGCAACGTCACGTGCACGACGACGCTCCTCGACGTCGCGCTCGCCTGGGTCAACAACCACGCGTACAGCGAGATCATCATCGCACGCGACGGCCAGACGCTCGCCGCGCTGCCGGGCGATGCGACCGCGTACACCGATCTTGCGGTGCCGATCGGGAGCCACATTTACGGCGTCACCGGGGTCGCGGCAACCGGCGTCGCCAGCAACGCGGCCGAGTGCACGGTCCAGGTGCAGGTGCTGCCCGTCCGCGACGCCGCCTGCGTCGCCGACGCCAGGATCGTTGCGCTGACGTGGTCGCTGGGCATGCCCTACGATGCGATCAAGGTGTCGCGCAACGGCATTCTCCTTGCCGAGCTTCCGGGCGATGCCGTTGCATGGACCGACGCCGAGGCGCCCTACGGCGCCCTTTCGTATTCGATCGCCGGCATTGCGGGTTCCTTCGAGAGTATTCCCGTCACGTGCGAGGTCTACGTTCCCCGCCCGCCGGCCGAGCTCACGTGCGCGGCCGATGGCCTCAGCGTCGCGCTTTCGTGGACCGAGCCCGAGATCTTCGACCGCGTCGAGATCCTCAAGGACGGCGCGCTCCTGACCGTGCTGCCGGGCGGCGTGGCCTCGTTCCTCGACATGAACGTCCGCCCGGGCGACCATGTCTACGCGCTGCGCGCCTTCCTGGGAACGAGCAGGACCGAGTCGATCGCGTGCCAGGTCACGGTCCTTCCGGCGCCCTCGAACGTGAGCTGCACTGCCGCGGTGTACTCTGTCGCGGTGACGTGGGATCTGGAAGCCGCGTACGACGCGATCGCCGTGTTCCTCGACGGCGAGCGCGTCGCCACGCTGCCCGGCGATGCGCAGGCGCATACCATCGAGAGCCTCGCGCCCGGCATCCGCCTGGTCGAGGTCGCCGGGGAGTGCGAGGACGCGCTGTCGGCGCGCGCGGCGTGCACCGTCGAGGTTCTCGCCGCGCCGGCCGGCCTCGCCTGCACGGCGGAAGGCGACCGCGTCGTGCTCGTGTGGCAGAATGCAAGCACGTATGCGGAGATCGCCGTCATTCGCGACGGCGCGGAGATCGCGCGCCTTCCCGGCGGCACGAGCTCCTTCTCCGACACGACCGCGGTGGTCGGTCGCCATGCGTACGAGATCTACGGCACGGCCGACCGCAGCGTGAGCGCGCGCGCGACGTGCGAGGTGGATCTGCTCAGCCCGCCGGCCGATGTCACGTGCGCCGCCATCGGCAGCGATGTGACGGTCGCGTGGGTCAACGCATCGACGTACGAGACGATCGTGATCACGCGCGACGGCGCGATCATCGTGACGCTGCCCGGCACGGCGGCCGAGTATCTCGATGCCGGCGTCGCGCTGGGAAGCCACGTGTACACGCTGCAGGGCTTCGTGGGCGCCTCGCACAGCGTGCCCGCGTCCTGCGAGATCGTGAGCTCCGGCGCGCCGTCGGCGCTCGTCTGCACGGCGCTCGGCACGAACGTCGCGCTCGCATGGAGCAACGGCGATGTGTACGACGAGATCCGCGTCCTGCGCAACGACGAGATCATCGCCCTTGTGCCCGGCGACACACGGCAGTACGTCGACGCCACGGCCGCCGCGGGGCAGACATACGACTACAAGATCGTGGCCGTGATCGGCATGAGCCTCAGCGATCCCGCGTCCTGCCGCATAGTGCTGCCCCTGGCGCCCGTGTCGCTTGTGTGCGCGGCCGTCGAGGGCCGCGTGCATCTTGCCTGGCAGATCGAAGGCGCCGCCGACGCGGTCATCGTCGCGCGCAACGGCGAGGATGTGACCGAGCTTCCCGCCGGGACGACGGCGTTCGAGGAGACCGTCCCCGTGCCGGGCGTTTATCTCTACGGCGTCAGCACCGTGCTCGGCAGCGCGAGGAGCGATGCGGCGGCGTGCGAGATCGAGACCGTTCATGTGCCGCAGGCGTTTGCGTGCATTGCCACCGGCGGCGTCGTGACGCTGAACTGGGCGCTCGATGGCGAGTACGACGCGTTCGTGCTCATGAGAAACGGGACCGAGATCGCGCGCCTGCCCGGGGACGCCGTCACGTACGAGGACGGCGGCATCGCGCCCGGCGACTACGTCTACACGCTCGTCGCCGAGAGCGGCACGGGCACGGCGTCGTCGAGCTGCGAGGTCCACGCGCCCGCCCCGCCCGTCAACCTCAACTGCTTCGTCGTCGACGGCGCGATCACGCTGAGCTGGGAGAACGCCGAGGCGTACGACCAGATCGTGATTTTCCGGAACGATGCGCAGATCGCGGTTCTCGGCGGCGATGCCGCGACGTACCGCGACGGCGACATCGAGCCGGGCGTCGTCTACACCTACGACATCATCGGGCAGCGGGGGCTGGATCGCACGCCGCCCGTCTCTTGCGCGATCAAGATTCCCGCGGCCGTCGCATCGTTCGAGTGCGCGGCCGCCGGCAACGACGTCATGCTCGCCTGGACGGTGCGCGACACGTACGACGAGATCCGCATCGCGCGCAACGGCCAGACGATCGCGTCGGGCCTCGCGGGCACGACGACCATGTACGAGGATGTCGATCTTGCGCCGGGAGCCTATTCCTACGAGGTCACGGGACTCATCGGCGATGCGAAGAGCCCCGCTGCCGCGTGCGAGGTCACGATCCTGCCGCCGCCCGAGGGCCTGCAGTGCCAGATCCTGGCCGAGGCCGGCACGGTGCGCCTCGCGTGGACCAACCCCATGCTCTACGAGACGGTCACGATCGCGCGCAACGACCAGGTGATCGTGCAACTGGCCGGGGCGGCGACGCAGTACATCGAAAAAGCCCCGGAGCCGGGCGCGTGGACGTACGCGGTGAGCGGCGGCGCCTTGGGCTCCGAGAGCCCGCCCGCAACGTGCACGCTCACCGTGCTGCAGCCGCCGCGCGCCGTCGAGTGCGTGGGCGACGGCTCGACGGTCACGATCACATGGGCGCTCGGCGGCACGTACGTCGAGATCCATGTGCTGTGCGATGGCACGCTGATCGCGACGCTGCCCGGCACGGACACCTCGTACACGGACGGCGAGCAGAGGCCCGGAACGCACGTCTACCGGCTGATCGGCATCGGCGCCGCCGGGAGCAGCTCCCTGGCTTCGGCGCCGTGCACGACCGAGATCGTGACGCCGCCCGAGCAGATGATCTGCTCGGCGTCCGCGAGCGGGATGTCGATGACCGTCTCCCTGTCGTGGTCGCTCGCCGGCACCTACGACTCGCAGGCCATCGAGCGCACGGGGCCCGACGGTACGCAGCTCATAGCGCAGGTCGACGGCAGCGAGACGACCTACGTCGATGCGGAGATCGCGATGGGCACGTACGCGTATCGCGTGATCGCGAGCATCGGTCTGAACTCCGCCGCCTCCGCGCCGTGTGAGGTCGAGAGCACGCAGCCGCGATTCGTGCGCGGCGATGCGAACTGCGACCGCACGGTCAACATCGCGGACTCCATCTTCACACTGAGCGCGCTCTTCCGCGTCGGGACGTCGCTGCCGTGCCTCGATGCGGCCGACGCGACCGACGACGGCGCGGTCGACACGAGCGACGTGATCTACGCGATCAGCTACCTGTTCACGGAGGGGCCGCCGCCGCCGCCGCCGTTCCCGGCCCTCGGCTTCGACCTCACGGCCGACCCGCACGCGCCGGACGGCGATCTGGGGTGCGAGGTGGGGCTGTAGAGAATCCGGGAGAATCCGGGGATAGTCACCGATTTCCCCGTGGGAAATCGGTGACTATCCCCGGATACGGAAACGTAGGAATTTTGAGGGTTGGCCTACGTTCTTGTCTACTTCTCTGATGCGCCGTGGTGGAGGCCCTGCGGCGTTCCGAAGCGACTAACTCACGATTCGGATTCGAGTTAGGGAATGACTTGCCTTCGGGGCGCGGTTGCGGCATAGTCGGTGCTGGGTTATTATCCGGGGACAGTCACCGATTTCCGCGCGGGAAATCGGTGACTGTCCCCGGAAGGAGCGGCGTTTTGTATAAGGGGCTGGACGACCCCCAGTTCGAGCGCGATGCGTGCGGCGTCGGGTTCATCGCCGACGTCGAGG
>JBFZCA010000130.1:0-4117 GCA_041308205.1 Planctomycetota bacterium
TGCCGCTCGGCGAGAAGTTCGACCTGCTGCGCGAGGAGTGCGCGCGCCTGAAGACCGACCCGCGGATCGTCGACTGGCAGGCGGTCCTCTGGCACGTGCGCATGGACACGCTCTACCTGACATCGGAGAACGGCCGCGTCAGGCAGCGCTTCAGCTTCATCGTGCCGGGGCTCAGCGCGACGGCGAGCGCCAAGGCCGAGACGCAGACGCGCTCGTTCGGGGGCCTGCGCGAGAACTGCCGCCAGGGCGGCATGGAGGCGCTCGAGGAGACGGGGTTCCGGAGGGCGGCGCCGCGCATCGCGGCGGAGGCGCTCGAGTTGCTCGCGGCGCCGAACTGCCCGTCGGGGAAGATGGATCTTCTGGCCGCGCCCGACCAGATGATTCTCCAGATCCACGAGTCGGTGGGGCATCCGCTGGAGCTCGACCGCATTCTCGGCGACGAGCGCAACTACGCGGGGACGAGCTTCGTCACGCTGGATATGCTCGGGTCCTATCGGTACGGCTCCGACCTCCTGAACATCACCTACGATCCGACGCGCCCCGAGCAGTTTGCGAGCTTCGGCTACGATGACGACGGCCTGCGGGCCGAGAAGGTCTTCATCATCGAGCGCGGAATACTGAAGCGCGCGCTCGGCGGCGCGATCTCGCAGGCGCGCGCGGGCGTGCCGGGCACGGCCAACAGCCGCGCCTCGGGGTGGAACCGGCCGCCGATCGACCGCATGGCGAACCTGAACCTCGAGCCGGGCGGGAGCAGCCTCGAGCAGATGATCGCGTCGATCGAGCGGGGGGTGTACATGCAGACGAACCGCTCGTGGTCGATCGACGACAGCCGCAACAAGTTCCAGTTCGGGTGCGAATGGGGGCGGCTGATCGAGAACGGCCGCCTGGGTGCGGTGGTCAAGAACCCGAACTACCGCGGCATCTCGGCGACCTTCTGGCGCAGCCTGGCGAAGGTGGGCACGGCCGCGACGGCGGCGGTGATGGGCACGCCGTTCTGCGGCAAGGGCGAGCCCAACCAGATGATCAGGGTCGGGCACGCGAGCCCGGCGTGCGTGTTCAAGGACGTGGACGTCTTCGGCGGGGAATGACGGGGATGCAGGACTACTTCTACAAGCTCGTCGATGCGTTGAGCGCGAAGCTTCGCGGCGGGGAGGTTCTCCTCGCGGGCTTCTCGGGCGAGGAATCGGATTTCGTGCGCTTCAACCGGAGCCGCGTCAGGCAGGCCGGGCACGTGTCGCAGGCGCATTTCGGCCTGGAGCTTGTCGCCGGCGGGCGCCACGCGAAGGGCTCGCTGAGCGTGAGCCGCGAGAAGAGCGCGGACATGGAGGGCCTCGCGGCGATGCTCGACGGGTTGCGCGCGCAGCTCCCGCACGTGCCCGAGGACCCGTATCTCCTGTACGCGACCGAGGTCAGGAGCGGGGAGCAGCACGGCGAGGATCTCCTGCCCGATCGCGGGCAGGCGCTGGCGGCGATTCTCGGCGCCGGCGCGGGGCGGGACATGGTGGGGATCTACGCCCAGGGCGGCATCTGCCACGGTTTTGCGAACTCGCTCGGCCAGCGGAACTGGTTCTCGACGCACAGCTTCAACCTGGACTGGAGCTTCTATCACGCGGCCGACAAGGCCGTGAAGAGCAGGTACGCGGGGTTGGAGTGGTCGGACGAGGAGTTCGGGGGGCGGGTCGAGCGCGCGGGCGAGCAGCTCGCTGTGCTGGCGCGGCCGCCGCGGACGATCGCGCCGGGGAAGTACCGAGTCTACCTTGCGCCGTCGGCGATGGAGGATTTTGTCGACATGCTGTGCTGGGGCGGCTTCTCGCTCAAGGCGCAGAAGACGAAGACGACGCCGCTTCTCAAGATGCTCGAGGGCGAGGCGCGCCTGTCGCCGAAGGTCACGATCAGGGAGCACACCGCAGGCGGCATCGCGCCGAGTTTCCAGGGGCAGGGTTTCATCCGTCCCGGGCAGGTTACGCTGATCTCGGAGGGGCGCATCCGGGACTGCCTGGTCTCGCCGCGTTCGGGCAAGGAATACGGCCTGGCGCCCAACGGGGCCGCGGGCGACGAGCGGCCCGAGTCGCTCGACATGGACGCGGGCGACATTCCGGCGGGCGAGGCGCTCGCGCGCCTTGGCACCGGGATCTGGGTGAACCAGACCTGGTATCTCAACTTCTCGGACCGCGCGGCCTGCAGGGTGACGGGGATGACGCGCTTCGCGACCTTCTGGGTCGAGGGCGGCGCGATCGCGGCGCCCCTGAACGTGATGCGCTTCGACGAAACGATGTACCGCGCGCTCGGCGAGAATCTTATCGGCCTCACGGCCGAGCGCGACTTTCTCCTGAGCCCGGGCTCCTACGGCGGCCGCTCGACGGGAAGCGCGCGCCTCCCGGGCGCGCTGATCGACGACTTCACGTTCACGCTGTGAGGGGAAGGCGGGGCGTGGGCGCCTGAGACGCGCAATACGCATGGGGAAATATATTGCCTTCGGTCGCATCGCGCCCGCCGCGCGTCGCGACTTCTTGCTGGCGTCCGCCCGCGTTGTGGGGTATCACAGCGGCGGGTGGCGCTGCGGTGCGGCCGGCTCGTCGAGGTCTCTCGCGGGCGCGGCCGGGGCGCCGGAGGGACACACGTGCTGCACGCCCCGCGGAGGAGGGAGCATGCCGGGACGCGAGGCCGGGAAGGACTATCCCAGGCAGTTCAAGGGGAACGCGATGGCGGCGCTCTTCCGGCACAGGCGCACGTTCGTCGATTTCGTGGATGCCTTCATCGACCTGCGCGGCGCACGCGGTGCGCTGAGATTCGATCGGGCGGAGATGCTCCCGCAGGGCTTCGTGACGGAGAGGCTGCGGGCGGGCGCGCGCGACGTGTTGTGGCAAGTGCCGGTCGAGGACTGCGGGACGTTTGCCGTGTTTCTCATCGAGCATCAGAGCGCGGTCGACTTCTCGATGCCGATGCGCATGCAGTTGTACAAGCACCGCATCTGGCAGGATCAGCGGGCGGCGGTTCCGGCCCGGATCCGGTGCGCGGAGGGATTCCGCTGGCCGCTCGTGATACCCATCGTGTTCTACACGGGCGCTGCTCCCTGGTCGGGGCCGGTGCGCCTTGCGGACATCCTCGCGCACGGCGGCGATTTCGAGGAGCTGTCCGCGGCCATGGAGTTCCTGCTCGTCGACGTGGGGTGCCTGAGCGACACGCAAGTCATGGCCCCCGGGAACTTTGCGCGGGCGATCGTACGGTTGATTCGGGCGATGTCATTCAGAGATACGGAGGCCGAGTTCTTCGCGGCGTTCGATGCGCTTACCCCCTACTGGAAGGACGAGGAACTGGACCTCATCTGCCACGTGGTTTATCATTACGTGATGGCTCACAAGCCGTCCGCGGCGGTGCTGGAGCGGCTGAGAGAGTCATTCGAATCGGAGGAAGTCATGGAAAGCCCCAGGACGTTGGGACGAACGGTCTTCGATGTGTGGTTGGACAGGGGACGCGCCGAGGGACGCGAGGAGGGACATGCCGAGGGACATGCCGAGGGACATGCCGAGGGACATGCCGAGGGACATGCCGAGGGACGCGCCGAGACGGAAGCGGCGAGCCTCCGGGAGGCGGTCGCGGCGATTGCCCGGTTTCTCGCGCGCAAGAGCCTCCCCTGGGACGTGTATGCCCGAGATGTCCAGGCCGTCTCCACTCACCAGGACGCGCTCGATCTCATGACCGACCTTTCGACGGCCCCGGATCCGGCCGCCTTTCTCCGCGAGCGGTTCGGCCACTGAGCGGTTCTGGGAAGGCACGGACTCTCGTCGAGCGAGTTGCCGGGAGAGTCATTCGAATCGGAGGAAGTCATGGAAAGCCCCAGGACGCTGGGACGAACGGTGTTCGATGTGTGGTTGGACAGGGGACGCGCCGAGGGACGCGCCGAGGGACGCGCCGAGGGACATGCCGAGGGACGCGCCGAGACGGAAGCGGCGAGTCTCCGGGAGGCGCTCGCGGCGATTGCGCGGTTTTTCGCGCGCAAGAGCCTCCCCTGGGACGCGTATGCCCGCGATGTCCAGGCCGTCTCCACTCACCAGGACGCGCTCGATCTCATGACCGACCTTTCGACGGCCCCGGATCCGGCCGCCTTTCTCCGCGA
>JBFZCA010000131.1:0-5813 GCA_041308205.1 Planctomycetota bacterium
GGAGCCAACGGCCTCTCGGCGGCGAACGCCCAGTCGGCCGGCTACACGGTGGTCACGAACCGCACGGGCCTCCTGGGGCTCGACACCGAGGCGGCGACCTACGTCTCGGGCCAGTTCGGGAGCACCTTCTTCCCCTACGAGTACGACGGCCTGGGATCGCTGCCACATCTTTCGGAGATGGCCAGCGTAGCTCTCAGTATCCTCGACAACGACCCCGACGGCTTCTTCCTCATGATCGAGGGAGGAATGATCGACCAGGCCTGCCATGCCAACAACCTGGCCAGGACCATCGGCGAGACCATCGAGTTCGACAACGCGTTCGCCGCGGTCTGGGCGTGGGCGCAGGGGCGCGACGACACGCTCGTCATCGTCACCGCCGACCACGAGACGGGCGGCCTCACGGTGACCGCGAACAACGGCGCCGGCGCGTTTCCCACCGTCACCTGGTCGACCACCAGTCACACCGCCGCGAACGTTCCCGTCTACGCCTGGGGCCCCGGCGCCGAGCACGTCGCGGGCGTTCTCGACAACACGGACTTCGTCGGCATCTGCACGCCGCCGTCGATCGAGCTCGTCTCGCCGCCCGACGACAGCACGTTCGCGGACGCCTCGACGGCATTCACGGCGAGGACGTACGACGGGGCCGGCCTGTAGTGGAGGTCGAGGAACTCGCCGATGCGCGCGTCCGCCTTCCGGCCCGGGTCCCAGAGGAGGCCCGCCATGAGGTAGTTCCGGAGGTCAGGAATCTCCGCTCCCCTGCTGCTCCCCGCCGCTTGCATGAAGGCCGCCCGGAAACGCGGCGCCGCGCCGAGATGCCTTCCTTGACGGCGCGACCCCGCCCTGCCATGCTGTGTGCATCCACGGCGCGCTGAGGAGCTGCGTATGACATTCAAGGGAGAAGTGGTGCTGCACGGCGTCTTCGATCTGGGCGGGACGCTCGACCTGGCCAAGGCGCGCGCGGCCCTCGGGACCGCGCTCGCGTCCGAGACCATCGCAACGCCCCGCGCGCAGCCCGAGTACGTCAACTTCGCGCGCCCGCTGCACCTCGACCTCGGCGCCCTGGGCCTCGAGCTGCGCGCGGAGGACGGCACGCCGCTCGCGGCCGCGGCGCGCCTGTACGAGGCGGGCGCGATCGCCATGATGCTCCGCTTCCGGGTCGAGGAGCACTCGCTCGCGGGCCTCGGGCGTTACCAGCAGCTCGGCGTGCTCGTCCGCGGCGAGAGGAAGAAGCGCATGGAGGTCTTCCGCATCGTCGCCGACGCCGTCAGACGGCTGCTGCCGGGCTCCTACGAGGACGTGTTCGATGTGGACATCGACCCCGAGATCTACACGTCCTACTGCCTGACCGAGGCGCCGGGCGGCGGCGCCGCCGGCCTCCAGCACGGCGCGCGCGCGGACATCGCGGCGTTGCTCACGGGCGAGAGCAGGCCGGAGAAGCTCTCATCGCAGCAGATCGACGAGGTCACGCGCATCGCGTTCTCGTACTACGACGATGACCTCGCCATCGTGCACTGGGATGCGGCCCTCGTCATCGAGCCGAACGAGGTGTACGAGGATCTGCTCTACGTGTTCGAGGTCACCAACCTGCAGCTCCTCATGCTGCGCAAGTACGACCGGTACCTCGACGCGATCCTCGAGCGCGGCTACACGGACTTCGAGCGCCTGCACAAGCGGCTGCCGCTGCTCTACGGCCGGCTGCGCGACATGGTGCGGGAACTGGCCGTGGTCCGCATGGACCTGGCCAAGACGACCGATGAGCTGGAGAACACGGCCAAGTTCTTCGGCGACTGGTACGTGGCGCGGGTCTACATGGGCCTGGCCCAGCGCCTGCACCTCGGGGACTACGAGAAGTCCGTGGACGACAAGCTCGTGACGCTGAACGACCTCTACCAGAGCGTCCTGAGCGAGACGCAGACGCGCCAGAACCTCGTCCTGGAGTGGGCGATCGTGCTCCTGATCGTGTTCGAGGTCGCGATGGCGTTCGTGCGCTGAGCGGCGCCCGGGAACGTGCTCCTGCAGGCGGACGGCGCGGATTCACCGAGACTCCGGATCGGTGAGCTCGGTCACGATGCCCGTCTCGGGATCCAGCGCACGAGGAACGGCCTGGCCGTCGGGGAAACGGTCGCGCGCGGGCTGGAGGAAGTGGCCTGTCGCCTGGGCCGCCACGGCCAGCGCAAGCGGGAAGTTGATCAGCGCCGCGACGATGCCGGCGGCGGTAACGACGGCGGCAGCGACGCGACTCCCCTCTTCACCGAGCAGCGCACCGAACTTGAGAAGCGCTGCCGCGGGCAGATACAGGATGGCGACGATCACGAAGAAGAGGAGCGCTCGCACCCCTACTTTCCAGCCGAGCTTCCAGAGGCGCCACATTTCGCCCATACCGGAGTCCTCCCGCGCTCTCCCCGCATTCTACCCGAACTCCCGCGCCGAGCAATGCGCGCCGTGCGCATTGTCGCGAACGCCCTGCAGGGCGCATCGTCCAGGACCGGCTCGTAGACGCGGCAAAACCCGTACTTGATCCGGTCCGCGAGCTCCCCGGCGGTCACGCAACCGGTTCGGCGCGCAGGACCTGCGTGCCGGGGGAGAGAATCGCGCGCCGGCGCGTATCGCCCATGCCATTCACGACGTCGTCGCTTTCCTCTCCGGAGAGCGGATCTCCGATCCGCCGTCCTCTCTCCCGCTCGGGCTGCGCGGAGGTCCGCCCTCCATGCTCTGTACCATAGCATACGATTAATCGGATGGTTTGACATTGGATTCCTCGATAAGGCCGTGGTACGCTGGAACCTGGACAGCCGAACGGCGCCGCGCGCGGACGAGCGGCGTGCCGGCGTGGTTTCTCGCCGGCGGCGGGATCGGCCGCGCACGCAGCGGTTGCAGCAATCATGAAGACATCCGCGGCACGAAGCTCGCGCATGCGACAGGGCCTTCCGTTCGCGCTGGCGATGACTCTCTTCATGCCGGCCCCCGAAAGGGCCTTCGCCGGATGGCTCGGCGCCGGCATACTGCGGCCGGCGGACCCCGAGGCGCCGCACATGACGTCGCCCCACATCGTGACCGACAACCACGGGTTCCCGTGGGCGATGTGGGTCAGGGTGAGGGCGGGCCACGAGAGCCTCGAGATGTCCGCGTGGGACGGCGCCGCGTGGACGGCGCCGGCATGCGTGCCGAATACGGACGACCACATGGGATCGTACCTGGATTTCGTCTTCGATACGAACGACGACCTCTTCATGGTGCACCCGACGTCCGGTCCGATCAAATCGTTTCGGTACAACCCGCAGCGCCGGGAATGGACGGGGCCGTTCATCCTCGATGACACGGCGCCGATGTGCGCGTACTGCTCCTATCCCCGGATCGCGATCGGAGGCGGCGAGATCTGGGCCGCATGGTTCTGCATGGCCGAGAACCTGTATCTGTGCCACATCAAGGCCGCCCGCTGGGACCGACTCCGGAACGAGTGGAAGGCGGCAGAGATCGTCGAGTCTCTCCAGGGAGGCACATGGTCACGGGCGTGGTTTGCGGACATCGCGGTCGACGGCGCCGGGACTCCCCACGTCGTGTGGACCTTCGATTCCTTCGCCTACGAGGGCGTGCTGTACTACAGCCGCCGCGAAGGGAGCGCGTGGCGCGAAAAGGAGCGGCTCACACCGGACTCGCTGATACCCGTCGGGCCGCATGACGGCACTCGACCGAGGCTGGTCGTCGACGACCGGGACAACCTGCATTGCTGTTTCCTGGGCTCTCCCCCCGGCGACGGCCTGGGGCGCGTGTACTACTGCTCGTACACCGCGGCGGCGCAGCGCTGGGGCCCGATTGTCAGGCTCGATCCGTTCAACGACCCGGTGTGGCCCTCCTGGGACAAGGACATCGCCGTGGCGAGGCCCGACAACATCTGGGTGGCGTACGACGTCGGGGATGGGTGGTTCCTGGAGTTCTGGCACACTTATGTCCAGCATTTCGACGGCGTCGAGTGGTCCGAGCCCGAGAGGATCGACGATGGGGCGCAGTTCAGAGGGGGGTTTCCCATGATCTCCCTGGACGGACGGGGCATGCCGTTCGTCGTCTGGGCGCCCGACAACACCATGACGCATTTCGGCCATGAGATCTGGTACAACCGGTACGAGGCGCCTGCCGGCATGCCCGCGGCGTTTCTCCGCGGCGATGCCGACGCGGACGGGGCCGTCAAGTTCGGCGACGCCATCTTCACGCTGAGCTACCTCCTGGCGCGAGGAACCGCCCCGAGCTGCCTCGACGCCGCCGACGCGAACGACGATGGAAGGTTGAACATCGCCGACGCCATTGCGATCCTGAGGCACGTGTTCGCCGGCACGGGGCCCCTCCCCCCACCCTTTCCCGACTGCGGCTGGGACGAGACCGGGGACAGCCTCACGTGCCTTGAGAGCCCGGCCTGCCGGTGACCGGCGGGGCGCCTCACTTCGCCGCCCGTCCGGCGGCAGCGAAGACGGATGGGAAACAAGGGGGATCTCGAACGCATCCAGATCGTCCTTTGGCCCCGCCGGGTCCGGGTTCGTCCCGCCGGGCGATGCGACCGGCACGGCCCGGCCACGGATCGAGCCGGGGCCGATCTCGAGGAGGACGAAGTGGAGCCGTTCCTCGACGAAGATCCTCGACCCGGCATCCCATCCTCCCTTCTTCGCCCGGTGGTGGAAGGGTCCCCCGCCGCCGCCGGTGACGATGTAGGTGACCGGACGGCCATCCCGGCCGGGCCGCTCGATCCGCTCGTACGAGTGGGCGTGGCCGGAGATGACGAGATCCACGCGGCGGCGATCGAGGATCTCGACGACCCGTTCCCTCACCGACGGCACCGGCCCGGCCTCGCGCGACGACGAGAAGGGCGGCAGGTGGAGGGCGACGATCGACCGGAGGCCCTTGGCCTCGGCATCGGCGAGGATGCCGTCGAGCCAGGCGAGTTGCGGCCCATCCGGGGGAAGCGGGTCCCGGTCGAAGGGAAGGTCCGTGCCCGATTCGAGGATGGCGATCCGGACGCCTCCGGCATCGACCGAGTACCACCAGGACCATGGATCGATCCCCGCCGTCCCCGGCGGGCCGAGGACCCGGGCGGCGGCCTCGCGGTCGGCCTGATGGTACAGATCGTGATTTCCCGGGACGAAGAGGTACGGAACCCGGTCGCCGGAGCGGAGAGGGGCGATGTCTTCGAGGAATCCGTTCCATCCGCCGGGATCGCGGACCGGCCGGTGGAAAAGCGAGGCGATCCCGTCATGGAAGGCCGCAGGGAAGGGGCCCAGGGTCGCAAGGCTGACCAGGGGATAACCCCGGATGTACTGCGGCCAGAACGGGATCAGGTAGGACCAGGCTCCGAAGTCCGGCATGTGCCCGAGGGGGAAGCAGTAGACGGCGTCGCCGGCGAAGAGGACCGCATCGGGACTGGCCGCCCGGATGGCCGCCACCACCGCGCGGTGGGACTGCCGGTTCCCCTGGGCATCGCCGTAGACCGCGAGACGGAGCGTCCCCGGCACGGCCGGGCGCACCTCGACAGGCCCCGTCGCTCCGGCCTCGAGCCAGCAGTCCGCAACTTCGGCGTGCCGGGCGGGACAGGCGCACCCGGCTGCCGCGGCAGCCGCGCCGAGCAGGATCGAGAAGAAGACCGCTTTCATGGTGCGCATCATGGGGAAGGACACCGTTCTACAGCCCGGCCCGTAACCCGCAGGAGATCTCGTTGGCGCTGTCATCATCCGGGATCGTAATCGGATACTCCTCGGCCGTCAAACAACCCGCGCGGGAGCTCTTGAAACGCCGCGGGCGAACCCCACCCGTCTCCCGCGCCGCCGAAA
>JBFZCA010000132.1:0-14703 GCA_041308205.1 Planctomycetota bacterium
GCCCGTGAAGTCGTCTTCCGCCAGCTCGGAGAACACGACGGCGTGGCCCTCGACCAGCGACTTGGCGCGATAGCCGAGCTTCTTGAGAATGCCGTCGAACACGCCCTGGTGGTAGATCACGTTGAAGTCGGAGTCGATCGGCTGCGCCGGGACGGAGAAGTAGCAGACCTCCCCTTCCTTCTGCGGGCCGCTGAGCAGGTTCTCGAGCAGCATGCGCTCGATCGGCAGCGCGTCCTTCTCGCCGGGGCTGACCACGCCCGCCTTCATGGGGCGCCTGGTCTCGCGGTTGAAGATGTTGGCGAGCTCGAAGGCCGCATCGCCGACGACGATCATGCGGTTCTCCAGCACGACATACTGCACGTTGAGCCGCGTCAGCATGTTGCGCGTGTAGTCGTCCATCTCGATGTCGATGAACGCGTTCCGCTGCAGCTTGATCGTCACGTTGCCATCGGCGTCCTGGATCGCGCTGGCCAGGTTGGCCGTGCCCACGTCCAAGCCGCGGCCAAGCTCGAACTTGGTCGCCGTACCCTGACCGGGGGCCATCGCCGGCCGGTCAGCCGTCTCCGCCTTCGCTCCTGCGGGGGATGCGTGCTGTCCTGTCGTCTTGCCTTCAGTGTCCACCCTACGAACCTCCTCTTTTCTGCATTGCTTTCAACTTTTCGAGAGAGCCTGAGACGCCCTTCTTTGCCATCGATTCCTTGACCGTGACCTTGGTTATGTTGCTCTCGAGGGCCGATCCCTCGTCGACCTTGAGCAGCGCCGCCATGATGTGCGCCATGGGATCGTCGACCTCGGCGCCGCCGGCCGCCGCGCCCGCCGCGGGGATGCCCCGCGACAGCCGCTCGTTCAGCTTCTCGAGCGACTTCTTGAGCTCGACGAACTGCGCCTCCGCGCCCCGGCCGGACTTCATCTCGACCATCAGGTTCTGGAAGAGCTCGGCCATGTTCTGCGAGCCGTGCTGGTCGGCCTGCATCTTGGCGCGCTCTTCGTCGAGCTCGCGCTTCAGCGTGGCGAGCTCGCTCTCGCCGCGCGCCCGCGCCTCTTCCAGCTCGCGCCGGTAGCGCGCCGCATCGCCCTCGCCGCGGTCTCCGCGCCTGCGCTCGTCATCGAGGTCCTTCTTGTACCGCGCGCTCTCCTCCGCCGCGCGCGTCGCGCGGGTGCGCTCTTCCTCGGTCGCACGCTGCGCGTTCGCGAAGTCCTCCGCGCGCCGCGCGGCCTCGCCGCGCAGCCGCTCCAGTTCGGACCGGGCCGTATCGGCGAGCCTGCGGAACGATTCGTTCTCGGCCGCAAAGCGCACGCGGTCGGTCTCGGCCGCCGCCACCCTCGCGCGCAGCCGCTCGACCTCGGCTTCCAGGGAGGAGATCCGCTGCTCGCGCGCCTGCACCTCGCCCTGCGTGCGCTGGGCCTTCTCGCGCTCCGCGCCGACCTGCTCCTGGAGGAGATGCTCGAACGTGGCCTTGGACTCGGTGACGACCTTCTCGCGCTCGCGCTTGGAGATCTCCTCGCTGCGCGTCTGGAGCGTGCGCTCGACCGCCTCGACGATGAGCCGCCTGATCGTGTCCTGGTTGAGAACCTTGACCTTGGTGAAGCCCTTCCGCGAGAGATCGGCGACCGACACATCGGCCGTGCTGCTCTTGATCATCTGGCCGATGTTGATCTCTTCCTTCATGACGCTCTTTGTCTCGACCGCTTCTACTGTCGCCACGCGTCAAGCTTTCTCTTGCTGATGGCTATCCCCTCTGCGAAGCGACTACCCTTTTCCGCCGTACTACTGCGCTGAAGTATAGCATCGACGCAAAGGCCGCGTCAAACGCGCCGGGAGACGCCCGCGCGCACGCAGGCGCCGCCATCGGCGACGGGGGAAGGTCCGGGAATGCGACAGGCTCCATTCACCGGGAATGCCGTGCGGAGTGCACGGCGCAGCCGGCGCCTCCCCCGCGTGCGCGAAAGGGGAGGCGCCGGCCGCGGGCCGGTCCGGGCGTTACTTCTTCTCGGGGAAGCTCGTTTTCACGATATCGCCGACCATGACTTCCTTGCCGGGGGGCAGGTACGTCACGCGGGCGCCCGCGTAATTCTCGAACGCCTTGTAGATCTTCACGCGGCCGATAAACTCCCCGTCGCGGAAGACCGAGAACTCGAGGTCGACCTCGGGTTTCCGGCTCAGGTCCGACAGGATCACCTTGCCCTCGCCGACATCTTCCGCGATCTTGCCCTCGATCTCCTTGCCGGCGAGCTCCGGCGCGAGCCCCTGGAGCTTCTCCAGCCTCTTCTTGAGGTTGTCGCATTCGGCCTCGGCCTGCGAGCTCTTCTGTGCGAGCACGGTCTTGTCATCGAGCGCTTTCTGAAGGTCGGCCGCCGCGCGCTCCGCCGCCGTCTTCGCCTCGGCGAAACGCTTGACGAGCTCCTCCTGATCGGTCCTGAGCTGCGTCATGTCCTGCAGCACCTTCGCGCGCTCCTGCGCGGCGGTCTCGACGGCCGCGGCAAGCTGCTCCGCCTTGTCCTGCGCCGTCTTCGCAAGCTCGGTCTTCGCGGCCAGCTCATCGCGCAGGCCCTTGGCGGCGAGCTGGAGCTCCTCGAGCTCGACCGCCTTCTGGGTCAGCCTCTGGATCTCCTGGTTCTTTTCCCCGAGTATGCTTCCCGACTTCTCTTCGAGCCCCTGACGGGACTGCTGTTCGTGTGCGAGGTCCTGCCGGAGCGTCGCGGCTTCGCCCTTGCTTTGCTCGGCCTCGTTCCTGAAGTACCACCCGAGGCCGCCGAACCCCACCGCCACGACAACCAGCGTTGCAATCAGGACTTTCATGATCATGGTCTCCTCAGCCGCTCTGCCGCATGTCCGTACGTCACCGTGTTTCGTCTCGCGGGCCCGCCGCGGACGTCGGCGCGCCCTCCATTGAACCCACAATATGCACAAGCGTGGCCGCATCCTCCTCGGCGAGGCCCCTGATGGACAGCCCCTCCTCGTCCATCATGTCCGCCAGGAGCCCCTTCGCCGCGATCCTGCCGCTCAGCACGAGCACGGCCTCGGCGGCGGGATCCGCCGCCAGCACTTCCTTCAGCTTCTGCCGGGCGCCCTCGCGCAGGAACAGCCTGACGAAGCTCTTGCCCGGCTGGGGCGGCAGGATCGGCCGAAGGCTCGCGATCTCGTTGCCGACGAGCAGCGGCGCGCCGCCGATCATCACGGGCGCATCCTCGAAGATGAGCGTGTGCCCCGATTCGGGCGGCCCGCCCACGAGGTGCAGCGCAAGCTCGTATTGCGCAAGATCGCGCCCCACATCGTCGCCGCGCCTGAACGAATCGAGCTTGCCCGCGAACTGCAGCGCCCGCACGACGATGAAGTGCGCCTCGTCGGGCTCGAGCGCTTCGTCCTCGAGCTCCGGCGGCGCTCCGCCGGCGGGAACGATGTTCGGCAGGAAGCGGTTGATGAGGCCGGCGGCGCGCGCATCGGCCGCCAGGGGAAGCAGGCCCCCGAGCACGGCAAGCTGGCTCGTTCCCGGCCCCAGGTCCCACCTGCCGCCGGGAAGCTGCCACGCCGCAAGCTTGCCGACGAGCGCCTCGATCCTCTCCTCGTCCGCGAGGAGCCCGTGCATCGTGATCGCGCGGAGCATCACGCTCGCCGCGCGGCCTTTCCGCCGATCGAGCCACGCCGGCTGGTTCTCGAGCAGCGAGTGCACGGTCTCGCGGACTTTGATCTCATCGCCGAAGCCCCACAGGTTGACGGCGTACAGCGCCACCCAGTCCTTGCCCCAGGCGGGGTTGTCGGCCTCGAACGTCACGTAGGGGCCTTCCTGGGTCAGCAGGAAACCGAGGGCGCGTTTCAGATCGGCATCGTCTCTGGAGAGCACGCCGAGAAAGAAAAGATCGCGCAGCGCCCTGCCGGTGGCCGTCGGATCGTGCATCCAGCTTCCGTCGTCCTGCTGGGCGGCCAGGATGCGCAGGCTCAAGAGCTGCGTCCGCGTCGTATCTTCGGGCGACGGCAGCGCAAGGACTTCCTTGCGGGCCCTGATTCCCAGGGGCGTGTCGGCGCCGATGAGAAACTGGTCGCTGCGGGGCGACGCGGGCGGCGGCGAACCGCACCCCGCGGCCATGAACGCCGCGCAGCCGATCGCAAGCGAACCCGCACGAACGCGGCGGATCATGAACATGCCTCCCGCAGGCGCTGCAGACACATCGTACATCGCGCAGCATTCTAACGAGCGGCGGCACAATGCGCAACCTGTTTCGGGGCAAAATCATGCGCGCGTTCACGGAGCCGGTGATTTCGCGGTAATTCTGTACGCCGCGCCGTCCATGCACACGACCACTTCCTTGCCGAGCGCGAAGTACCGGCCGAGCTCCGGCTTCTCGGCGAGGAGATCGAAGTACTCGGGCGAGAGGTAGACGATCGTGCGCTCCTCCATGCCCTCCTTGTGCGTGCTGTCGAACCACACGCCGCCGCGCAGGTAGAACGTCTTGGAGCCGACGGTGCGGAGGGCGTTCTCGGCATCCTGCGCCGTGCCGGCGCCTCCCTCCGCGGGCGGGGCGACCGTGCGATCCTTGAGCCTGGCGAGCGCCTCGCTCCTCTCGACCGCTCTCGCGCCCGAGGGGGCGAGCGCCGCGTCGGGAGCCGGGGCGCCGAGCGCGTTGCCCGCGTCCGGCTCCTGCAGGCCGCGCCCCCCCGTGCGCCCCGCGGAGGGCGCGGGTGCGGCCCCCGCGCTGCGGGTTCTGCCGCCTTGCGCGAGCGCCTTGTCGTCGTGGACGAAATACGAGGTGTAGGGCGTCACGATGCCGAAACGCCGGGCCAGCGTCTTCACTTCCTCGATGAGCTCCTGCTGCTGGCCCTGGAGCCTGATCTCGTCGAGGAGATACCCGATCTTGCGCGTCGCCCAGAGGCGCGGCAGGTACGAGGCGTCGGAGCTCTCGGCCTTGAGCGCGATCGGGAATCGATAGGCGTAGCTCTTCCCCGCGCACGCGCCGGCGATCTCCAGCACCTGGTCGCCGGGCTCCCGATAGCGGCCGGTGAGAATCACCTGGCTGCCGTAGAAGATATCGGTGATCTTCGGCGGGTAGAGATCGTAGACGCCGCCCTTGCTGAAGTTGATGGCCACGTCCGACAGCACCGGACGCGCGATCTGCTGGTAGAACGCCGAGACGCGCGCCTCGAGGCTCTCCTTGGGCCGCACGTACTGGCGCGTCCCGCCGTTGTCGCCGGCAAGCCGGTCGAGCAGCACGGTGTTGACATCGTCGCCGACGCCGAACACGAACAGGCGCAGCGACCTGGGCCGGCACCTGGCGACGTTCTCGACGATGGTCTTCGGATCGGTGACGCCGATCGTCGGCTGGCCGTCGGTCAGGAACACCACCATGAACGGCCGGTCGCTCTCCTCCTGCCGCAGGCGCAGGGCCATGCGCAGGGCCTCGTCGATGTTGGTGCCCCCGACGGGTTTGAGCTCGCCGATGAATTCGAGCGCCTCCTTCTCCGCCTCGCCGCCGGCATTGACGAGCCCGGGCTTGAACTCCCGGGCGCCGGTGCTGAACACGATCAGGTTGAAGCGATCCTGCGGCGACAGCGCGCGCACGCAGAAGCGCAAGGCCTCCCTGGCCTGCTCGAGCTTCTGATCCTCGGCCATGCTTCCCGAGGTGTCGAGCACGAACACGATGTCCTTGGGCTGGATCTCCGCGGGCCCGAACTCCTGCTTGGGCGAGACGACGAGGAGCACGTAGCCGTCCTCGCCGCCCGCGCGCTGCGCGATCGACGCGACGCCGAAATCGGCCTCCGTGCGGCCGATGTACAGCACGAAATCCTCGGCCGGCAGGAAGTCGCGCCGCTCGAAGCTCACGCGCGCCTCCTTCTCGCCGCACCGCGCCACGTCGACCTCGTAGCGCGGCGAGTAGATCGCCCGGAGCGGCACCGACGAGCGGATCGCGATGTCGACGACGGCCTGATTGAGCGGCTTGGAGGAGAACTTGTTCGTGCCGAAGGGATAGTAGTACGCGAGCTGCTCGGCCTCGCTGCGCATGATCTGGCTGTAGGAGAAGCGCACCTTGGCCTCGCCGCGCGGCGGGATCGGGAACATGCTGACGCGCACCAACCCCTTGTCCATGTATTCCATGAGCGCGGGATCGATCATGCGGCTGACGATGTCGCGGTAGTACTTCTGCGCATCCTCGCGCGAGAGGATCTCGCCCCGCACCTCCTTGCCGTCGATGAAGAACGAGAATTCGCCGATCTGGGCGTCGGGCGGGATCGGCAGGACGAAGGTGCCCTCGAGCGGGAAGGCGTTCGGGTTCACGAACACCTCTTCGACCCTCGTGCGCGCGACCTGGTCCTGAATATCGACCTTGAGCGCGACATCCCTGACCGCCGCGGGCTGCGCCGGCGGGCCGGGCTGCGGCGGCGGGTGAGGAATGATGATGCCGTTCGCGTACAGCGTGCCGACCGCGGACACCACGACCGCGAGTATTCTTTTCATGATCGCCTCCTGCCCTGCGCGGGCGTCCTGCATCCTATCAGACCGAGAGGCGGAGAAAAGGTTTCAGCGCGGGCGCGGCGCCGTCAGAATCCGATCGAGCCGATCGAGAAGAGGAAGCTGTGCTCGCGGTCCTCGGGCATGCTGTCGATGGTCTCGCCCCAGTACAGCGAGATCGGCACGGGCATGCCCAGCGGCATGAGGCTGATGCGAAGCCCGACGCCCGCCGCGGTGCGCATGCGGTCCATGGCCAGGCGGTGGTTGTCCCACTTCTGCACGCCGTCTTTCCAGTACGGCCCCTCGAGCTGGCCCCAGTCGAAGAAGGTCACGCCGCGCAGGAAGTTGACGAAGAGCGGAAACGTGTACTCGACGGTGCCGTGGACCAGGGCCGTGCCGCCGATCTCCTCGTCGTTCTCGTGCGGGCCCACGCCGTAGGAACGGAAGCCGCGCAGGTTGTGGGGGCCGCCGAGGAAGAAGCGCTCGAAGATCGGCACCTCGGCCGTGTTGTGGTGCGCTTCCATCCACCCGAGGGTCCCCGACACCATGATGACGTGCCTGCCGCCGTCCTCGTGCTCGTACACCGGCACGAAGTACGCGGCGCCGGCCTGGGCCTTCCACTGGTCCACATCGGCGCCCAGGAAACCGCCGGCGTACTCGTAGTTCCCCCACAGGCGGTAACCCTGGTAGGGGCCGGCGTAGGGATCGTAGAGGTACTTGTTGACCGTCAGCCCCAGGGACAGCGCGCTCAGGCGGGTGATGCCTTCCACCTCGTAGGCGTCCTGCGGCGCATCGTCCTCGATGCGTCCGATGTCGACGTAATCGTAGCGGTACGCCAGGGTCGCGAAGATGTCGCGCTCGAAGGTGAAGTAACGGTTGAGGCGGATGTCGCCGCCCCAGTTGCTGTTGTCCCACGTGTCGCGGCTCGAGATGTCGCGCGAGCCCGAGAGGGTGAGGCCGTACCAGCGGTTCAGGAAGTACGGTTCGGTGAAGCTCACCCGGTAGTGCGAGTAGTTGTCGCCCGGCTGGAGCTCGAGCGCCAGGATCTGGCCGTCGCCGGTCCACGACCGCGGGATGTCGGCGAACGACGAGGGCCAGTCGAAGATGTCGAAGTTGCGCTTCCTGAGCGCGAAGCTGCCGATGACGCCCAGGTCGCTCGCCATGCCGATGCCCATGAGAAGCTGCCCGTCGTTCATGTCCTCGGCCTGGACGATGAAGTCGGTGCCCTCGGCGGTCGCCGTGGACTCGATCGGCCGGATGTCGACGCGCGCCGGCGCGAAGAGCTGCAGCTCGTGGAGGTTGCTCACGCTCTTCTGGATCTTGCTCAGCGTGACGAGGTCGCCGGGGCCGAAGGCCAGCTCGCGCCGGATGACCTCGTCCTTGCTCTTGTAGTTGCCGCGGATGTCGATGCGGCGCGCGTAGACGCGGTCCCTCTCGTCGATGCGCACGACCGCCGTGGCCTCGTTGCCCTCCAGCTCGACGCGCGGCTCATCGAGGTTGACCCGGCAGTTGAGGAAGCCGTCCTCCCGGTACATGGACATGATCTTGTTCGTGACGTTCTCGAGCGCCGTCCCGTGGTACGGCCGGGAGATCAACCGCTCGGCCTTCGTCTCGACGAGGAGCTTGTCGGCCGTGAAGTGCGCCTTCGCGCCGGGCGCGCTCTCCGTGGCGATGTCGAAGCCCTTGAGCACGTGCTCGGGGCCCTCCTCCACGCGGATCGTGAGATACATCGCCTCGCGGTCGCGATCGAACGCGATCTCCTCCACGCCCACGGTCGCATTCAGGAGACCCTTCTCGCTGCGCAGGTACGCGCGGACCTGCTTCACGTCCGAATCGATCTTCTGCGAGCTGAAGTAGCCGCTCCGCAGCAGCCCGAACAGCCAGAAATCGCGCTCCTGGTTCTCCATCTGCCCGTACAGCTCGCCGGCCTCGGCGCGCGTGGCGCCGACGAACGTGATCCGGTGGATGCGCACGCACGGGCCGGGCGAGACGACGAAGGTCACCTTGACGGCGCCCTGCGGCGCCGGCTCGAGGATCGCGTCCACCTCCGCGAAGAAGTACCCCTTGACGGCGCAGCGCCTGAGCAGCGTCTCCCGGTCCTGGCGGATGTCGCCGGGGGAGACGAGCCTGCCTCGTCCGGTGCGCAGGTTCTTGACCAGGTCATCCGTGCCGACGGCCTTGCCGCCCTGGATCAGGACGGTCGCGACGCGCTTCTTCTCGACGACGGGGAGCGTGACGCGCGTGCCGCCGCCCGCGTCCTCGACACGGCAGGCATCGAGCGGACCGACGCTCTCGAACTCCTCCGTACGGTACAGGCGCTCGATGTCCGCCTCGATCTGCGCCCTGAGCTCGGCGTCGGTGTACGCCTCCCCGATCTTCAGCCCCACGGTCAGGAGCATCTGCGCGCGGCTGACGCGCTGGAGTCCATCGAACACGATGTCGGCAAGCCGCACCTTCTCCGCGCCGTGCGCGAAGGCGCACAAGGACAGGGCGGCGAACGCCGCGAGCAGCGGGATTTCTCTCTTCACGTGACGCCGTTGCGAGCCGCGCCCGCCGGCACGCGCGCGCGGCCACACGGCCGCGCCGCGGCATCCCGGCGCACGAGGCGGACAGAACCAGAATGTATCCCATCATTATCGGCACCGCGCCTGAAATTTCGATACCGATCCTGCGCCATCCGGCCAAAAAAATTCGGCGCGGCCCCCGGCGCACGCGCCGCCCCCGCGGTGCGGCCCCGCCGGAACCGCCGTCCGCGGCGGATTCCCGGAAACGCGTCCGACTGTCCTTGTTCTTGACGCTTGCCCCGCGCCGTCCGCAGGCCGATCCCTGAGGATGGCCGTCTCCAACCCGTTGCAGATGAAAGAATTACGATCTTTGCGGCGCCCGGGCACGCGCATTGCTTCTCCCAAAGCAGCGACGGACGCGACCAGCAAGGCTATGGAGGACGACATGGAAGCGCGACTGCTCTCCCTCGAAGAAACGAACCGCATGCTGCCCCTCCTGCGGCATATCGTCCGCGACATCATGGAGCACTGGAACCTGATCATCGGCAAGCGCTCGGAGCTGGAGGCGATCGAGAAGGCTCCGCTTCCCGTCGTCATCGACGAGACCAGGACGCAGGAGGTCAAGCACGACCTCAACCACCTCATCGACAAGATCAACCACTACATCAAGGAAGTCGAGGGCCTGGGCTGCTTCGTCGAGGAATTCAAGCGCGGCATCATCAACTTCCCGAGCCTGTACCACGGCAGGAAGGTCTTCCTGTGCTGGCACCCGGACGAGGATGCCGTCTCCCACTGGCACGAGCTCGACGAGACCTTCGCGGACCGCGTGAAGATCAGGGATACGGGCGACTTCCTCGTGGACAGGCCGGCCTTCGGCCGGCAGAGCGCGCCGCGCGTCTGACGCGATCGATGCGACCGGCGCCGCGCGCGCCGGCCGACGGACTACGACGGATCTCTTCGCCGCCGCCGCACGACGCAACCGGCGGCCGCGAAGAAACCCCTACACCGACTCACCACAGACGGGTGAGACGCCAGACACCTCTTTCCCCGCCCCGGGTAGCCCGCCCGGGGTTTTTTTGTCGGCGCGTGCGCTACGCCTCGTCCAGCCCCGCCATGATGTCGTCCGGAATCTCGAAGTTGGCGTTCACGTTGTTGACGTCATCGTGGTCCTGCAGCTCGCTGACGAACTCGATGATCTTCTCCGCCTTGGCCTTGTCCCCGATCTTCTCGGTCGACTTGGGAACGCGCGTCAACTCGCACACCGTGACGGCGAGGCCGCGGTCAACGAGCGCCTTGCGCAGCGTCTCCAGGTCGGCCGGGCCGCACAGGATGTCCTGCTGGTCGCCGACCGTCTCGACGTTCTCGGCGCCCGCCTCGACCGCAAGATCGAAGAGCGTCTCGTACGAAATCGCCTCGACCGGCACCGCCAGATGGCCCTTGCGCTCGAAGTTCCACGCCACGCTGTTGGGCTCCCCGAGGCGTCCGCCCCGCTTCTCGAAGAGCTTGCGCAGCTCCGTCGTCGTGCGGTTGCGGTTGTCCGTGACGCAATCGACTATCACCTGGATCTTCTCGGGGCCGACGCCCTCGTACACGATTTCCTCGAGGCCCGCGCCGCCTTCCTCGCCGGTGCCCTTGCGGATCGCGCGTTCGATGTTTTCCTTGGGCAGCCCCTGGTTGCGCGCCTGGTCGAGCGCCGTCTTGAGCTTGTAGTTGCTCTCGGGGTCTCCGCCCCCTCGAGCGGCCACCGATATCGCCTTCGCGAGCTTGGAGAAGACCTTGCCCCTCTTGGCGTCCTTCGCGTCTTTCTTCCGGCGGATAGTCGCCCAGTGCGAGTGACCTGACATGCCCTCTAGCCTCCCGTTGCATTCCATGCCCCGCGCGGGGACATCGCCGTTCCTGCAGCGCGCGCCGCCGCCGCGGGCTCACGCCCGCCGCGAACCGTTCCTGCGCCTGCCGTTGCGCTGCGCCGCGCGGCACCGCGAACGCCCGAACGCGCACATCTCGCGCAGCGGGCATTCAGAACACTTTACCGCCTGTTCCTCCCGAACGCAAAGGCGTTGCGCGATGTCGAGCAGCGCTCGGTGGAAGCGCAGCACGTGGTCCTCGGGCACGAGGCGGCGCAGCAGCTTCTGAATGTCGGTCCTCGATGCTCGCCGCGGCACGAGGCCGGTGCGCGCGAGGACCCGCTCGCTGTGCTCATCGACCGGCACGACGTCCTCGGACTTCTTCTGGCGCAGCACGAGATCGATCGTGGCGGGGCTGAGCATGCCAAGCGAGCGCAGGTACCTGCGGGCATCGCCCTTGTTGAGATCGCCGAGGAACTCGAGCGAAAGCTGGCTGCGCTCGGACTGGATGCGGTTGAGCAGCGTCTTGATCCGCTGCACCAGGCCGCCGGCATCGGACGCCACCGATACGGTCCGCCGGATCTCGATGTCCGAGCTGACGCGCAACTCGTTCCAATCAACAAAGTTACGCTTCAGCCGCGAGTAGCTCTGCTCGGCCGCCTCCCCGGGCATGTGGAGGTGAAGCAGATGGTAGAGGATGAGGTCGACGACCCTCGCGGGGATCTCGGTCCGGGCATGCGCGCGCCGTGCCAAGGCCTGGACGGTTCTGCGTTTCTCCGCGGCTCTCAAGCGGACCCCCTGTGTAAGTCTCTGTGCTATTGGTAGTTACCGCTCCCCTTGCTTCTCTTTCTCTTCCCGTTGCGGCCTGAAAAAGCCGCTTTTACCCCCTGCAGAGCCCCGCCATCGGGCTCGCGCCACGTACACCTATCATAGGAACCCGGACGAGGACTGTCAAGGATTCGTTGGGCCGAATACCCGGCTTGCCGCCCCCGCGTCGAACGTCTACACTTGGGGTCCCGTCCACCACGGAGGCGCTTCTCTCGATCGGTCATGAAAGAAACCGAGTTCACACCGATTCCCGAAGCCTGCGAGGCCCTCAGGCAGGGCAAGCAGATAGTGCTTGTCGACGACCAGAACCGCGAGAACGAGGGCGATCTGGTCGCCGCGGCCGAGCACATCGCGCCCGATGGCGTCAATTTCATGCTCGTTCACGGCCGGGGGATCCTGTGCCTGGCAATGGCCGGCGGCCAGGTCGATCGCATCGGGCTGCGCCCTCTGGAAAGCACGCCCCGTGACAGCTTCGGGACCGCGTGGCACACGCCGATCGACCTGCGGCTCGGCATATCGACCGGCACCTCGGCCGGCGACCGGGCGGCCACGATCCGCGCGGCGGCGGATCCCAGGACGAACCCGGCCGACTTCGTGTGCGGGCACGTGCAGACCCTGCGCGCCGTCGAGGGCGGCGTGCTCGTGCGCGCGGGACACACCGAGGGCGCCGTCGACCTCATGCGCATCGCGGGCCTGAGCCCCCTGGCCGCCATCTGCGAGATCATGAAGCCCAACGGCGAGATGGCGCGGTTTCCCGAGCTTGCCGAGTTCGCTCGCACCCACGGCCTTCCGATAGTCAGCATCGCCGATCTCATCGGCTACCGCCGCATGAAGGAGCGACTGATCACGTTCGAGGCCGGCTCGCTCCTCCCGACCGCGTTCGGGAGCTTCACGCAGTATCTCTACACCTGCAAGTTCGACCCCGCGCCCCATGTTGCCGTCGTCAAGGGCGGCATCGCGCCCGAGTGCGTGCGCGGGAACGCCGACGGCATCGCGGAACCCGTGCTCGTGCGCGTGCACTCGGAGTGCTTCACCGGCGACACCCTGGGATCGCTCCGCTGCGACTGCCGCGAGCAGCTCCACGCCGCCCTCGAGGCGATCGAGGCGGAAGGGCTCGGCGTCGTTCTGTACATCCGGCAGGAAGGCCGCGGGATCGGCCTCATCAACAAGGCCAAGGCCTACGCCCTTCAGGACAAGGGCCTGGACACCGTCGATGCGAACGAGGAGCTCGGCTTCCCCGCCGATCTGCGGCACTACGGCGTCGGCGCGCAGATTCTCTACGACCTGGGCCTGCGCACGATCCGGGTCCTCACCAACAATCCCAAGAAGATCGCCGGCCTGACCGGCTACGGCCTCCGCGTGGTGGAGGAGATCCCGCTCAGAACCGCTCCCAGGCCCGAAAACGAGCGCTACCTGGCCACCAAGCGCATTCGCATGGGACACAAGCTGTAGCGGCGGCGCGCTCTCCTGAGCCGGCGCTCATACTCTCCGCATGCTCCGGGAATTTCCTCTCATAGTCTGGCACCGCGGGGCCAGGATGATAGACTCCTTCGAGCAGAGTGCGCAGATTCCTTGCGCTCCGGAGGAAAATTTCGAAATCAATGGGCTTCAGCCGTACCGGACACTCTACGCTCAGCGACGAGCGGCCCGCCTGGTGCGATCCCGTGGTCGCGCCTCACGAGTTCTTCGAGCTCGTCGGGCGGGCGAGCCCCATCGCGGCCTGCCTCGTGGGCGCGCGCGGCGAGATCCTCGCCGGCAACGACGCCTTCGCGGAGACGCTGCGTTCGTTCCTCGCGCCTCAACCCGGACGGCTCGCGTACCTGGAGGAGATCTTCGTCGCCGAGGATATCCTCAGGCTTCGGCTCGTCGAGCCGACGCTCGATGCGCCCCTGTCCCTGCGCTTGCGCGATCTGCGGCCGGTCCAGGTCTTCGGGGCCAAGGCCGAGATCCACGGCGGCCCGGTGCGGCTCATCGTCATCTCCGAGGACCGGGAGAAGCTCGAATCAGCGCCGAGCGCCGCATCGCGCGTCAAGGATGAGCGCGGGCGCCTCTTCGATGCGCTCAAGTGCACGCTCAGGGTCTACGAGCTCCACGAGAAGATCCGCCGCATACCCTCCATGACGCGCGAGCTGCTCCAGGTGGGCGACGAGCACCGCCTGTACGAGGAGGCGGGCCGCATCCTCAGGCAGGAGGGCCTGGACCTGGAGGACGTGACGTTCCTCAACCTGCTCGACGGGAGCCTGTGCGTGAGCTTCTCGACGCGCGCGGAGCTCACCAACCTGACGTTCGCGCTGGACGGCAACACCAAGTACGCGACCGTGTTCCGCCGCGGCGGATCGGCCGTCGACCCGTGGTCGGGCGGCGGGTTCATCCTGCCGCTCCGCGGGCGCGAGGACGTGATCGGGCTCATGGAGGTCACGATCGCGGAGGAGGCCCGCGCGCTGTTCGCGGAGAACCACAGGACCAGCGTGGGCATTCACGACATGCTGCTCACGGTCGCGGACATCATCGCGCTCCTGGTCGAGAACATCCGCCTCTACAGCCGGCTCAAGCTCAGGTCGCAGACCGACCCGCTGACGGGGCTCTACAACCGCGAGTATCTCCTCAACGAGGTCAGGAAGGAGATCGCGCGCTCCGACCGCTTCGTGCGGCCCGTCGCCGTGCTCTTCATCGATGTGGACAACCTGAAGGGCATGAACGACGACATGGGCCACCTGCAGGTCGACGTCCTGCTCAGGGAGATGGCGACGATCTTCATCAACCGCACGCGCCAGACCGACTGCGTGTGCCGGTACGGCGGCGACGAGTTCGTCATCCTGCTCCCGGGAACGGACCTGAAGGGCGCGCGCGCCAAGGGCCAGGAGATCCTGGCGTCGATCGCGCAGCACGAGTTCCCGAGCTTGACGAGCCCCACCGAGCGCCACCACCTCACCGTGTCCTGCGGCGCCACGGAGTACGAGCACGGGCTCTCGACGCAGGAGTTCCTCGCCCGCGCGGACAAGGCGCTCTACAAGGCCAAGAAGTCGGGCAAGAACCAGGTCGCGATCTGGGACCGGTAGGGCGCGCCGCGGGGGTTCCGCCGCG
>JBFZCA010000133.1:0-5846 GCA_041308205.1 Planctomycetota bacterium
CCGCGCCGCCCGCGCCGCCCGCCGGCGCGCCGGCGCCCAAGGAGCGGCCCATGCCCCCGGCTGTCAAGCCTCCTTTGCCCCAGGCACAACGATCGCCGGTTGCGGGTATGTCGGGAGTGCCGGCTCCCGGAGTTGCGCGTCCGGCCGTGCCGGGCGTCCAGAGGCCGCAAGCCCCCGGAGTTGCGCGTCCGGCTGCGCCGGGCGTCCAGAAGCCGCAAGCCCCCGGAGTTGCGCGTCCGGCCGCGCCGGGCGTTCAGAAGCCTCATGTCCCCGGCGTCGCGCCGCGAGCCGTACCGCAGGGACCTCCGGCATCGCATGCGCATCCGGCGTCCGCACCGCATGCGCGCCATGCCGCTGTTCATGCGCACGATGCGGCCGAGGCTCCCCGGGCCAAGGGGCTCCTCAAGCTTCTCGGCCACGGTGACGCGAAGGTTGCGACCAAGCGCCTCTACGTGTACGGGGGCGCGGCCGCCGCGGTGATCGTGGTGCTTGCAATCGTGATCATGGCCGTGGGGGGAAAGGAGCCGGCGCACACGGTCGCCAAGGGGCCGGGCGCCGATTCTGCGTCACCGGCGATACCGACGCAGGAGGCCGTGCAGGCCGACCGCCTGAAGAAAGCCGAGGCCGAGCTCAAGAGTGTCGAGGCGGAAGAGGCCGCCAACCCGCGCGCCTACAAGTACCTGGAAGGGCTGTACTACAATCTGAGCCTGGTCTCCAGGGGGCTGCCCGATGAGTTCCAGGCGCGAGTGAGGCGCAAGCTCGATGCGATCCTCGCGATGCACAAGGAAGAGGGCAAGACGATGATCGAGTTCGTCGACGCGCAGGTCGCCGAACTCGCCGCGGACGAGGACCGCGGCTACCGCGAGGCGCTGCGGATCCTCGCGAAGCTGCCGCCCGAGATCGAGGGCATTCCCGAGTACGAGGAGCGTTTTCAGCGGCTCAGGGAAACGGCGGCGACGTATGCGCAGGACGAGCGCTACCTGGTCGAGCTGAAACGGGAGGCCGAGGCGTTCGCGCGCAAGAAGCTCTACACCGTTGCCGAACGGATCATTCGCGAGGGATTCAACGAACGGGAGTTCGCGACGGACACGCCGATCTGGGATCGGCGCGAGGAGATCCTCAAGAAGTACGAGGCGGCGCCCATGCGCGAGGCGCAGGAGCGCATGGAGTCCGAGGAGCTTGCCCGCAAGACCAAGGAACGGGAGGAGCGCGAGAAGGCGTTCGCGCAGCGCCATCAGGAGTTCACCGCGGGCAAGGAGAAGGTCTCTCCCGAGCCGCTCCTCGGGCAGTACGACCTCATCAACTGGCCGTTTCGTTCGCGGAACGCGCAGTGGAAGCTGACGAAGTCGGACGGCGGCGCCGGCTGCATCACGGCCGTCGTCCCGGACGAGGGCCACCACTGGGTGCTCGGCCCCAACGGCTCGCACTGGGAGGACTACGTCCTGCGCTTCAAGGCGAAGATCTCCAAGGGCACGCTGATTCTCTTTCCGCGCGTGACGGTTGCGCAGATCAACGCCGCCGCCGCCGCGGATCCGGCCGCGGGGGAAGGGCGGATCGCGTTCGACGCCGATCAGGCCGGCGACGGGTGGATCACCGTGACCATCGAGGTGGTGGGCGCGGGCGATTCGACCAGGGTCGAGGTGGCGGTCGAGGGCGGGAACAAGGCCGGCACGACGGCGCGCACGGGCGCCGATTTGAAGCTCGCGCAAGCCGGCGATGCCGAATTTCCCGATCGCGGCGCGTTCCTCTTCGTGTTCTGCAAGGGCAGCGAGATCAGCATCCAGGATGTGGACCTGCGGCTCGTGCGGCACAGCCGGCGGGGCATTCTGGACTGACGCGCGGCGCTCGACCGCGGCCCCTTATCGGAATGCGGTCCCGGCCGGCGCCGCGCGGCGCGTTCCCGGTTGCCTGCCCGCTGCCGGCCGGTTAAACTTCACTGGAAGGGGTGCAAGGGAAGCAGCGTGCCTTCGCAGGTCCGATGAACGTGGAACGAGTCGACAAAGAACCCGGCAAGGAATCTTCCTCCAAGAAGGTTGCCGACATGGATTCCCTGTGCGAGGAGATCAGCCGCGCGATCGTCGAGGGGCTGGTCGAGAAGGAAATCCTGGATGAGCCGGAGATCGGCACGCCGCCGGAAAGCCACATTGCCGAGACGGCCGTCATCGGGTCCTTCGAGGACGTGCAGGCGGACCAGATGGCCACCGCCGTGGAGAGCCTGCTCGAGTCCGATGTGCTCTCCGAGAAGATCGTGCGGCTCGTCCAGGAGAAGATCCGGCAGGTCATCGACGATGATGTCGTGCAGAGCCGCCGCGGCGATTCCGGGATCATCGCCGAGCGCGTGCACCTCGAGTGCACGCGGCTGTTCGCGCGCGAGAGCTTCCGGAACGATATCGTCAAGCTCGTGCGTGCGGATGTGGAGCACACGCTGGCCCCCGCGCTGCGCCGCGACATGTCCGCATGCATGCACGGCATGGTGACGGAGATTGCGGGCCTGCTGGTCGAGCGCGTGGCGGGCGAGCTCGCAAAGATGAAGGAGACCGCGTCTCCTTCCGCCGCCGAGACGCGTGCCGCGGCCCCCGCGGCCGAGGCGTGTACCGCGCCTCCCGCAGCCGAGCCGTGCGCCGCCCCCGCTGTCACGGAGACCTTCGCCGCGCCGCCGGCCATCGAACCGCGCGCCGCGCCGGATCGCCCGGGAACGAGGATCGCGGCGCCGGGAAAGCCGCTGCCGTCCTTCGGCTGCACGTGCGATGCGGACGAGCGCGCCGCCTCCGCCTATCTGCGCATACGGGACCGTCTCTTGTGGCAGGGGGCGCTGTAGAGGGGTTGCGCTCCGGCCGCCGGCATCTACAATCGTCCGGCGCATGAGCGTTCGATCCTCGCCCAGTCACCCGCCGCGCATGGCCTTGTGCGCTGATCCGGCGCGTCCCGACGCGGTGCCGTCCGGATACTACTCGCTCCACATGCGCCGGTACCTCGGCTGCAAGACGCGCCTGCTGGCGAAGATCGCCGGCGTGGTCGCCGCGCAGTGTCCCCGGGCATCACGCATCATCGATGTCTTTGCCGGGACGGGCGTCGTGGGGCATCTCTTCAACACGCCTCGGCGGGAGATCGTCGTCAACGACTTCCTCGCGAGCAACGCGGCGATCCTGCAGGCGTGGTTCTGCGCGCGGCCCGAGGACCGGCGCGAGATCGAGGAGGCGATCGACGCGTTGCGCGGCGTCGGACCGTCGGGGCCCGACTACTACAGCGAGAACTACGGCGGGCGGTTCTTCACCGAGGACGTGGCGCGGCGCATCGGGGCGCTCAGGGATGCGATCGATGCCTGGCGGCTGCGGCCGATCGTCAAGGCCGCGGCCGTGGCGAGCGTGCTGTACGCCGCCGATGCGGCCGCGTTGACATGCGGGCACTTCGATGCGTTTCGCCCCGTCGACGACGAGCATTCCGCGCGGCGCTTCGTCCTGCGCCTGCCGCACATTCCCTACCGCGCGAACGGCAACAACCAAGTGTTCTGCCGGGACGGGAACGAGCTCATCGGCGAGATCGAAGGCGACCTGCTCTACGTGGATCCGCCGTACAACCGCCGGCAGTACGGCACCCTGTACCATGTGCTCGAGAACATCGCCGTGAACGCGAAGCCTGCGCTGGCGGGCAAGACGCGCAAGATGCGGCCTGCCGCGCGCCCCCAAAGCGCGTACTGCACGGGCCGCGCCGCGGATGCCATGCGCGACCTGGTCGCGCGCTGCCGCGTGCGGCACCTCCTGGTGTCGTACAACAACATGAGCTCGGGAGTGAGCAATTCCAACGCGCTCATTGCGCGCGAGGCCCTGGAGTCGATGCTCGCGCTGCGGGGGAAGGTCACGACCTACCGGATTCCCTTCCCGAGCTTCACCGCCCGCCGGGGGCTTCTCCGCGGCCACGAGGAGTACCTGCTGTACTGCCGGGTGACGCGACCGCCGCGGTAGGCGCGATGCGGGGATGAACAAAACGATGCCCCGCGTTCGACCGAACGCGGGGCATCGCGCCTGCCGGACCGCCGGCGATCGACGAGCGCGCTATTCGCACTCGGCGACGTCGCAGGTCAGATCGGGGCAGGTGTCCGAATTGAACAGGACGCAGCCCAGGCCCTGCACCGGGGCCGGGCCATCCAGGAACTGATAGTAAATGATGTACACGGCATCGGAGGAATCCAGCGCGCAGTCGCCGTTCGCATCGCCGGCCTTCTCGCAGGGAAGCGGCCGGCCGCCGCGGTACAGATAGTTGAGGATGAAGATGCCGTCGGCGATGTCCAGCTTGGCGTCGCCGTTGGCGCTGCCCGCGAAGGCCTTCGTGCCGGGCAGATAGACGAACTCGCCGGCCACGTTGCAGCTCTCGGGGTTGCAGCACTCGTCGACGGGGTCGATGCCCTCGCTGGTCGATGCGGGGATGCTGTTGCCGCCGATGACCATGACGTTCGACGTCGGAGGCGTGCCGAGCGTCTTGTCGCAGGGGACGACATGGGTGGCCTGGCCGTCGGCGGTCATGAGAATCTTGTACGTGACGGCCAGATCGGTCCAGTCGTTCTGCGCGGGGAGGGTCACCACCGCGTACATGTCGATCACGACGCCGTGGGACACGCCCTGTCCGGGGAGCACGTTGATCGTGTTGAACCCGGGGCCCTTGCCATCGTGGAGCGTCGCGGTGTCGGTGCCGTCCGTCGTCGCGCTCAGGACATCCAGCATCGCCGGGTCCTTGATGCACAGGCCGAAGGACCAGCCCTGAAGCTGGGCGGTGTTCGCATTGGCCGGATCGTCATCGAAATTGAGCGTCACGATCGACACGGCCTCGGCATCGGTGCCGCCGCCGCCGCCGCTGATCTCCATGGTGAACTGGGCCGCCGGCGTGCAGATCTTGGGCTCGAGCGTGATGACCGCGGGCGCCTGCACATCGGGCGGAATGCTGCCGCCGCCGATCACGATGACGGTCGACGTCGGAGGATTGCCGACGTCGCTCGAGATCACCACGCGCCCTGCCTCGGCCGCCGTCTCGCCCACCACGCCCGAAACCTCGACCGTGAAGTCAAGGACGGCGAGGGTCCCGATCTCGGCGGTGACGAAGTTCAGCGCGCACACCTGGTACATGTCGACGACGATGCCCTGCGTCACGGCCGCGCAATCGGCAAGCCCGGTCACCGCGGTGCCGTCGGCCGGAACCTTGGCGACGGGCGTCCCGAGATCGGTCGAGGCGAAATACGCGGTGTCGACGAAGCCGAGGGCCTTGCCGCAGGCCACCGTCAGGGTGGCAGCGGGCATCTGCACGCTGCTGATGTTCATCGCCGCGCCCGCCGCCGGCACGAGCTTCATGCCGAACGACCACCCCTGAACCGCGTCGACCCTCGCATCCAGGGTCACGCTGTAATCGATCGTGCCGCTCGCGGTCTCGCCGGGAGGCGCCTTGAGGGCGGTCGCCGCCGGCACGACCTTCAAGTCGAAGTCCGCGCCCGTTTGGGCCCACACCATCGACGTCGCACACAGTGCTGCCAACGCTACGAGAGTAACTTGTTTCATCGTTTCACTCCTTGGTGTCTCTGGGAAACCTCGAACCACTTCCAAAGCCATGTATGTCATTGTCCACATTCATCAGTTGCACGGATCGCCGTTCTCGCAGCCCAGATCCAGTCCGTACACGTCGAGCGTCGGATCGGTGCCGCGCTCGGGGTAGGGCATCGGGATGATCGGGCCGAGCTTGAACAGACACCTGAGGGTGGTCACCACGTCGGCCAGATCCACGAGGCGGTCGTCGTTCGAGTCGCACGCATCGAGGCACGCGGGGAAGTTGACGGCGAGGAAGAGATAGCTCATCGTCGGCGC